>NZ_JBFTQH010000006.1:0-239333 GCF_056398905.1 Rhizobium sp. 01T417
GAGCCTGCTATGACCATGTTCGATCTTTCCGGGCAGGTGGCGGTCGTCACCGGTGCCAATACCGGCCTTGGCCAGGCAATCGCCGTGGCGCTGGCGGCTGCCGGCGCCTCGATCGTTGCCGTTGGCCGCTCGTCGATGGACGAAACCGAGGCTGCGGTTCGCAAGATCGGTGCTGGCTTTCACGCCATCAAGGCCGATCTTGGATCGATCGAACCGACAAAGGCAATCGTCGACGAAACCGTAGCGACCTTTGGCAAGATCGACATCCTGGTCAACAATGCCGGCATCATCCGCCGTGCCGATGCCATCGACTTCACGGAAGCCGATTGGGATGCGGTCATGGACATCAACCTGAAGAGCGTCTTCTTTCTGTCGCAGGCTGTTGCCCGGCATATGCTGGAAAGAGGTGGCGGCAAGATCATCAACATCGCCTCGCTATTGTCATTCCAGGGCGGCATCCGCATTCCCTCCTACACGGCCTCGAAGAGCGGGCTTGCCGGACTGACGCGTCTCTTGGCCTGCGAATGGGCGGGCAAAGGCATCAATGTCAATGCCATTGCTCCGGGCTATTTCGTGACCAACAACACGACCGCGCTTCGCGAGGATCCGGACCGGAGCGCCGGCATCCTTGCCCGCATCCCGGCCGGCCATTGGGGCGATCCCGCGCAACTCGGTGGCGCAGCGGTGTTCCTGGCATCACAGGCGTCCGACTATGTCCACGGCATCGTCTTGCCTGTCGATGGCGGATGGCTGGCGCGCTGAACCAGCTAAGCAAGTCCTTGGCCGGGTGATGCGAGGACCGTGGAACTGTAGATGAGCGGCGCAAAAGCCCAACGACTGGCCAGGACCGATGTCCGGGTCAGAAAATGAAGAACCCTCCTCATCCCCTGCAATTACGGGGAGTTGATAGATGGCAGGAAGAATTCGACTTCCCTTCGGCGACGCATTTCCAAAGCTTCGACACGATCATGCCAAAACTGCTCGGCGGCGGGCGGGTCTTCCTCCCATGCGCGGACAGTTTGCTGATTGTCGTCGATCTTGACGCGCCTCTTTCCGCCTAGCCGGAGATATTCCTCTGCAAGCTGACGGCCCTCCGTCATTTCCATCTTGAATCACGTCCTTTCGATGAGCCTCGCGACGCACCCGTCGCTAACTCGAAGAACGTTTGGCGTGGGCCATTGTTCCGCAGTCTCTGCATCGATTGCGACGGTGCGATTTCAGAAATGCATGGCCTTCCTGCCGTCAACCGCGTCGATGACGACACCCCACAAGGCATCGACTTCCGCCTTCGCGTCAATCGATGCCCGATGGCTTTGGCTTGCTTCCAGCACCGCATCGGCCATGATGTTTACGTCGGCCTGTGTGTCGACCATGCGGATCGCACCGCCCTCTATCAGCTTGCAAAACAGGCCATGGTGGGCGAGGGCATCTCGCTGTCGCGGCGCGTTGACGACGACGGGCTTTCCCGAGAAGCTTGCCGCAAGCACGCTTGCCCGGCGCGCCGTCAGCCCTTCAGTGAAAAGATAGCAGAACACGTCGACATGTCTGAAGATCCCGAAGAGCTCCTCGGCGTCGGCAACATAACCTGTTACGACGACCCGGTCTGAAATGCCGAGCTTGTCTGCGAGCGCATAAAATTCCTGCTCCACATTGTCGGTGCCGCGGATGAACGATCCGGCGAAGACCACGCCGACGTCGTGGCCAAGCGCCAGCAGTCGGGCAGCAGTCTCCAGAACTGCCGTTGACTGCTTCTTGGGATAGATCGAACCGAACTGCCCAAGGATCAGCCGCCGGGCCTTGCGCTGTGCGTCAAGTCTCCGGGCGATCGGGCCGTCGTGGAGCGTGGTAGGCAAGGCAAGATTTGGCGGGATCGGGATGACTGCTCGCCGACTGGTCGACAGGGCGGACAGACTGCTCTTGGCAAATTCGGCGGCGACTTCCGGCGCTGAAAACAAGATCTGAGTTGCGAGCATCACCACCGGAACCAGCACCAGGCGACGCTTCCAGTCGAGAGCGTGCCATTCGTGCAGTACCACGACAAGCTGTTTGCGCTGCAGCCGGGAAACGAATGCCGCGACAACCGGCTCTGCTAGCTTTTTCTTCCAGGCCACGACAGGAAAATTGAGGATGGCGGCGTCCGCATCGTCGAGCGCGGATTTAAGCCGGCCGATATCGCCGTCAAGCACGTGCCGAGTGGCGCGCCCGTCGAGTCGCAAAGCCGCCTGTCGGGCAAACTCTTCGACACCACAGGTTTGGGCGGCGTCGGAGACGAGTGCAAGATAGCGACGTTTCGGCATATCAAACCTTTTGAACAGGCGGACGGCGGGTGACCGCGCTGCGTTGATACCGTCTTTTGGTAAAAGCCGGCTTACAATTTCAGGTTCAATGTTTGACATGCCGTCGGCAAACAGGCCTGCCACCATCACGTGTATAGCGAGGGTTAACTATAGCTCGAGGTTTTACAGCGATGGGTCTTCGAAACAGCTAATTGTCGGGTCCGTTCTTGACCCATGCTCGTTTCGAAGGTGCGTGAATGACTAGGCATAGCAGTGCATCAGCGCGTCTGAGTTATTCGATGAACGAATGGCCGACGAACCGGCTCGGGAGCCTGCCGATCGTGCGGGCCGGCATGGAAGAATCCGCAGACGCCTTCATTCAGTTGGCGCTCGAGCGCAGGGGGGGCGGCGGGCGTCCCTTCTACTCCACCTCCGCAAACGGTCAGGTCATTGCGCTTTGCGAGCATGATGCCAATTTCCGCTCGTTGACGCGTCAGGCCGACCAGATCCATGCCGATGGAATGTCGGTCGTGCTCTTTTCCAAGCTGTCCTCCGCCGAGCCCTTGCCAGAACGCGTCGCCACGACCGATCTCGTTCATGCCGTGGCGGAACGCGCGGCGGAAGCCGGGGTCAGTTTTTACTTTCTTGGTGCCAGCGAAGAGGTGAATGCCCGGGCGGTCGAGAACATGTCGAAGGCCTATCCGGGACTTCGCTTTGCCGGCCGACGTAACGGTTATTTTGATCGCGCCGAGGAAGAAGCGGTTGTCGAGGCGATCAATGCGGCGGCTCCGGATATCCTCTGGATCGGCTTCGGGGTGCCGCTGGAGCAGCAGTTCGTCGTTCGCAACATCAACAGATTGCACAATGTCGGGCTGATCAAAACCTCCGGTGGCCTGTTTGATTTCCTCGCCGGAAGCAAGAGCCGCGCCCCCCGCTGGATGCAGAAGGTTGGCCTTGAGTGGTTCTACCGCATGCTCCTCGAGCCACGCCGGCTGGCAACACGCTATTTGACCACCAATCCGGTTGCCATCTACGCGATGCTCCGGCATTCGCTGCGAGCTCTTTCTGCAGGCCGGTGATCGGACCAACGATCTTGAGTTCCTCGATTTCGCTCATCACACCGAGTTATCGTGGCGACCTCGACAGTTGCCGTCTTCTCTGTGACTCGATCGACCGGTATGTGACGGGCTACGACGTGCATTACATCGTGATCGGCGACGAGGATGCGGACGCCTTCGTGGGCTTCGAAGGGGAAAAACGCCGCGTGATCGTCTCGTCCAGCCTGCTTCCATCCCTTTGGGCCCTGCCGAAATGGCGGGGGCGACGCTACTGGTGGGCACCCCATTTGCGCCTGCCAATCTACGGCTGGCACCTGCAGCAGATGCGCAAGATCGCAATGACGCTGGCGCAACGGAGCGAGCGGGTCATGTGCATCGACTCCGACAATTGCTTCTGCCGCCCACTGGATCTGAGCGCGATGGCATCGACCCCGAAGCTCGCCCACCACGTCGCGGCCGGAGATATCAATCCCACGCGACCTAGCCACGTCCGCTGGTGGCAAAATGCGCATCGGCTGCTTGGCCTGAGCGTACCGGCGCTGCCAGGCGACGATTCCATCAGCCAGATGGTTCTGTGGGAGCGGCGAACGGTGGCGACCATGGTGAAGCGTATCGAGGGCGCTAGTCGTCTTCCGTGGTGGCAGGCGCTGGCCCGCATCCGGCATTTTTCCGAATATCTCATTTACGGTGTCGCGGTCGCCAATGACCCCGAGCTTGCGCAACGACATGAACGCGTTTCGCAAAGCCCGTGCCTGACCTATTGGGAGGGGCCGGCTCTAGACCGGGAGGGATTGGCGGCATTCATCGAAGGCTTGAAACCGGGTCAGACGACGATCGCGATCCAGTCGCATACGCACACACCGATCGAAGTGATCCGCGAGGCAGCTCTTGGCTGAGAGAGCCTAGTTGCTGGCCCGATATGGGGTTGGCAGGAAGCCGAGGCTTGCCAATGTACGACCGAGCGACACGAGCAGCGGATGGCTTGCCGGCAGCAGCCGCCGGGTCCTGAGGAACAGCGCCATCGATCGAAGGCAGCCGGCGCCGAGACTGAGAGCGTTTTTTGCAATCACCCTGATGGCCGACGTGCTGTGGATCCGATCGATAACATAATTGATGCTTCCGGTGCGCAGCGAGCGCGTCATCAGGAAACGGGCCGAGACGCGTTCCTCGGGTACGAATTCGCGGATAACCGCCTCGGCACACCACCAGGTCTTGAAGCCGGCCTTGCGGCATCTCGTAAAGAACTCCATGTCGCCACCGCCCAGGAAGTTGAAGCGGACATCGAAAAGCGGCGAAGCAAGACCGGCAAATACCCGGCGGTGGATCAGGCAGTTGCCGGAACCGTGGATCTGATCAATTGCCCGGGTCGATCCTTCTATCGAGCCGAAGAGCAGATGTTGTGTGACTGCGTCGGACACTGGTACTTCGAACTGCCGGACAACGGGCCCGCCGACGATGTCGGCGCCCTCCCGCCGAGCCGTGCCAACGATTGCGGCAAGCCAACCGGACATGGCCATTTCATCGTCATCGATCATCAGCAGAAACTCGGCCTCCGGAAAGACAGCCATTGCCTCGCCGAACGCACGGTTGATGGCATGGCAATTCCCCTGCCGCTCTTCCGTGGTGACCAGGAATGGCAGGCCGGCCGTGGTGAGAAACTTGCGGGCAAAGTGGGCGCCGGCCGGGTTGGCTGCGTCGTTGTCGACAACGACGATGGCGAAGGCGAAATCGGTCACCTGCTCGGCGAGCGATGTCAGGGTGCGCGCCAGCCATTCCGGTCGACGAAACGTCGGGATGCAAACGACTGCCTTAACGGACCCCTTGCTTTCCTGCATCATCCAAACCTCGATCGCGCAGAGATTGTTCGCCTTGCGGCGTGAGCCGACTTGGCCCGGCTATTGGCGGTGAAGCTGTAATTGGCTGGCGCCCACTCTACAATCGACGGCTGAGTATGAGGTTAACGGGCCTTCTCAGAACCGTTGCGTCGATCCGAGTCGCGGGGACGGGAGCAACGCGCGATCCTGGTGCGTCAGCCTCCTTGACGACAAGCCCGGCATTGGCCTGCAATCTCAAACCGAAGACCGCAATCAGCATCGTGAACCAGATCGGTCCGCTATTGCCGAAGAACGGGCTTTCGAGGCAGGCGAGAAACAGGGAAAAGAGCCAGATCCGCAAGAACAGGCGCGTCAATGCCATGTCGTTGCTGCCGGCAAGCGCGCGGCGGGCATAGCCGACAGGAAGGACCACCAGCCAGATGAACGTCATCACGAGCGCCGGGATGCCGCCATTGATCAACTGTTCCACGTAGCCGTTGTGTGAATTGGCGGCAGTGACGGCCCAGGTGGTCATGGCTTGGCCGCTGTTGAACAAGGCGTCCGTCTGCCAGAAGGACTGAAAGCCGTAGCCAATGATGGGCCGCTCGGCGATCGCGGAGAGTGCAAGCCGCCAGATCGAGCCACGGTCGGTAAAGGTCGGATCGATGCCCGCGGAAGCAAGCAGGCTGCTGAAGGAAGGCGAGACCGCCGCAGTCAGCAAGATCAGGTTCAACCCGACAAGACCGCCAAGAAGCAGCACCACGCCGAGTTTCGTCCAGCGTTCAAAAATCCAGGCAAGCAACAGGATTGCCGGAAGCATCGCGGCGGAGGTTTTCCCTCCCGCGTGAAGCACGAAGAACCCTGCTGACAATGCAATCAAGAGGCCAAGCCGGGCGTGTCCTGACCTTCTTGCATAGAGGCCGAAGAATACGGCATAGACCATCGCGGCTGCAGCAACGTTCTTATGGCCAAAATGACCGCGCCAGTCGCCGGCAAGCGACTGCTCTAGCGCGTCTGTCGCTTGATGGATGGCGAGGCGCGGCAGGAGAAGTACGCCAAAATAGGAGAGGCCGATCGTAAAGGTCAGGCCAAGGCACATGAGCCTTGCAAATTGCTCGCCGTTTCTTGGAATGAAGAGCATTGCGTTCGCGCACAGGCAAACAAGGATTGCAAAAACGAGGCGCCTGAAGGCTGCGCTGGGGTCGCCGGCAAAAAGACCCGTGAAGAGCAGCCAGACGAGCAGGCCCATCAGCAGGCCATATGGGCGCAGCAGCAAGTGGCGCGCGGGATTCTGCAGGACCGTGCCAAGGACCACGGCCGACATGGCGATGACGATCAACTGATTGAAAACGTTGGATGTGCTGCCATAAGGTGTGGAGAGGCTCGTGGCGTTTGGATCGGGAAACGGGCTCAATCCGATCCAGAAGTAGCCGAAGACAGCCAGGAAGAGAAGGCCTGCAAAGGTACTGCCTTTGCCCGCAACTACACTCTTGCCGCTGTCAGCCATAGGCCTTGGCCTGGATCGCGCTCAAGCGGCGATAGTCTCGCCAAAGCCCCGACAAGACCGCGATGGCAAGGCCAAGTCCGAGGCCGACAACGCCGCCGGCGCCAGCCAGCACATAGGCCCGCGGCGGAAAGCTCCGCGCTGTCGGTACGACCGCCGGTGAAACGATCCGCACGTTGGTCGTGTCGATCTGCTGGCGTTCGGCGGCTTCTCCTGCTCGTGCCATGAAGGCTTCGTAGACAGTCGCCTTGGCACGCGCCTCACGCTCCAGTTCGCGCAGGTGAATCTGCGCGGCGGTGTCCTGGAAGACCGAGGATTTCATCTGGTTTGCCTCGGAGTTCAGGGCGTCGAGTGCCGATCTTGCCTGGTCGAGTTCGGCTTTCGCGGCTTGCACGATGCGTGCCGTCTCCGCGTCGATCTGGCCCTCCAGCGCCCTGAGCTGTGGTTCGAGCGCCAGGATCATGGGATGACGCGGCCCGAGGACGGCCGATTGAGAGGTCACGCGTTGTCGCAGCGTCGAATATTGGGTGCGCAGCATCGTCATCGTTTCCGATTGCAGCGAAGACGCGTTCAGGCGGTTCTTCGGGTTGGTGGACACGAGTTCGTTGTAACGCGACTGCGCCTGAATGACGCGCGCCTTGGCGTCGATCAGCTGCGTGTTCGTCTGGTTTGACATGAGGGTGCTGACGAGTTCTCCCGAACTCGATTGCAATCCCTGTTCGCGCTTGAACGTCTCAACCGCAGCCTCTGCCTTGGCAACCTCCACCTTCAGGTCACCGAGGCGAGCAAACAGCGAGCTCGCAGCCCGGCCGGCCCCTTCCGATTCCGCCTTGGCCAGCTCTTCCTGGAAGGCGGTGGCGATGGCATTGGTGATGGTGACTGACTTGGCCGCGTCTTGCGTCCACACCGCGATATTGACGATGAAAGAGCGTTCGTCACGACGGGCCGTAACCCGCTTTGCCAGCGTGCGCAGCGCGTCACCCGCCGGGTCCTTGGCTTCAGGCGCAACAAACTCTGGGTCATCGGTGAGCTTCAGCTCGCCAATCACGTGGCTCAGCACGTTACCCGATGTCAGGACCCGCAGCTTGCTTTCGACATCAAGCAGCTGCGTATCCCGCTGCATGCTCTCGGAGAAGATGTCGTCAGCAACAACCCGGAGATTCGACGGGTCGACGAGAAGGTCGATTCCGGCCGTAAAACGCGGCTTCACGACAAGAACGACCGCATAGCCAGCGACAGCGCCGAGGATGGCAAAGGCAAAGATCCAGACGAGACCCGCGCGCAGCCAGTTGAGGATACGGGTCAGGTCGAACTGAAAGAGTTCTTGAAAGACCGAAGGCCAGTTTTCTGAGGAAAGGGTGGAAGCAGGGGGAGGCGCAACTTTCAGCACCGGCCGCGGCGATGCGGCACCGTCATCCTTTTCCCGGCTCGTCGTCCAGCCACGCGTACTGATGACCGGAGTCTGATGTCGGGAGGCGGCTTCATACATGGCAGCGGGTTCTGATTTACGTGGGCGCGGGAGCGCAAACCTATGGTTAAGAGACCTGATTTTCCTTAAGTATCCATTAATGGCGATTTCAATTTTCGCGTGCGCGTGAAGCAGCTCTCCAATAAAAAAGAGAAGTTAAAGGACTTGCACGCTTGCGCGGTCGAATTCTGGTTCATTTACACGCAATCCAAGGATATCCATTTATGCGCAGGCGGGACTTCGTTCTCGGCGCAATGTGTGCCGGACTGGCATCCACAGGCGCGCTCGACCCTTTTGTCCGGGGTGATCTGACTGCCAAGGCAGTGCCTGCCAGAGGCCCCATTCCCTACGGTGCGGCCGTGCGCACCGATCTTCTCGACACCGAATTCGACTACAAGCAGGCCATCGTCGATCACTGCCAGCTTGTCGTCGGTGAGGGCGGATTGAAGTGGTTCGACCTGCGTCCGAGCCAGGATCAGTTCGTCTTCGACCAGCCTGACCGCCTGATCGATTTTGCCGATCAAAACGGCATGCAGATGCGCGGCCACACACTTGCCTGGTATGGCGCGATGCCCGATTGGACAAACAGTATCGGGAGCGCGTCGGAAGCCGAACGCGAACTCGTCCATCACGTCACCACCGTCGTCGGACGCTATCGGGGGCGGGTTCCGAGCTGGGATGTCGTCAACGAGGCAATCGCCGAACAGCCGGAGAGTTGTGCGACGATCCGTGGCTCGATATGGCAGGAGCGGCTCGGCAAGCGCTACATCGAGCTTGCGCTGCGCACGGCTGCCGCCGCCGATCCTTCGGCTCAGCTCGTCATCAACGATTACAACATTGAAAATCCGACACAGCAGTGCCGCGACCGGCGCCAGGCCTTGCTCGACCTGCTACGTGATCTGAAGGACCGTGATGTGCCGCTCCACGCCGTAGGTATCCAGGGGCACCTCCCTGGCGACATGGACATCGACAAGGAGGGCCTATCGAGATTTGTCGAAACGGTGAAGGGAATGCAGCTTGACGTTCTCGTGACCGAACTCGATGTGATCGACAACAAGCTGCCCGCCCGTGAATATGACCGGGACCAGGTCGTCGCAGCACGCGCACGCGACTTCCTCGGTGCTATCTCCGCGGCGGCGCGCCCGAGCGCCATTCTGACCTGGGGCATCACCGATCGCTATACATGGGTGCCGATGTGGTTCAAGCGCGACGACGGCAAGCCCAACCGTCCGTTGCCCCTCGATGCCGGGTGCCGGCCGAAGGCGCTGATGAAGGTCATCGACGAATTCACGCGTGCGGCCGAATGATGTTTCGTCAGATCTCGGCATACATGATTGCGAACGCCGTTTCAGCCCTTTTCGGGTTCGTTTCGGTCGTGCTTTTCACGCGCATGCTTAGCCCGCACGAATACGGCATCTATGTCGTGGGCACGGGTGTTGCTGGTGTCATATCGACCCTGCTTTTCGGCTGGATCAAATTCTCCGTGCTGCGCTTCGATTCCGAAGGTGGATCGAAGGACGTGCGCACCACTGCCCTTTTCGCTTATGCGGGACTGATGCTTCTCAGTCCTCTCGTCATCCTCGCGACGTGGCTCTTTGCGGAGGATTCGTCGACCTATGTCGTGCCGGCCGTGTTCGTCGCCTTCATGGTCGGGTTGTTCGAGTTCGTGCAGGAAGTGTTCCGGTCTCGCCAGCAGACGGGGGCCTACATGTGGTCGGTCATCCTGCGGGCGGTGCTGACGGTCGTCTTCTCTGCCGTCCTCGTAATGGTATTCGGCATGGGCGGGCAGGGTCTCCTTGTGAGCGTCGCCTGCTCCTATCTCGTGACTTTGTTGGTCTACGCGCCGGGCGTCTGGCGCCGACCGCGCCACCCGTTCGATACCGGGCTGATGAAGGAAATGATGCGCTTCGGCCTGCCGATGACCGCCTCGTCTTTCATCTTCGTGTTGCACACGGTTCTCGACCGAATGATCATCATAACCTATATCGGTGAGACGGCCGCGGGCGTCTACGGTGCCGCTGCCGATCTCGTCCGACAGATCATCCTGTTTCCGGGCGTTGCAATCGGATCCGCAACAATTCCGGTGGCGATCCGTTTGCTGGCGCAGGACGGCCATACGGCTGCCAACCGGCATCTGATGGAAACCGCCGAGGTGCTCCTGACAGTGCTGATGCCGATGGTCGTCGGACTGGCGCTGGTCGCGCCCGGTTTCGCAAGCCTGATCCTCGGCCCCGAGTTTCGCGATGCGGCTGCCATCCTCATCCCGATCCTCGTCTTTGCCTGGCTGTTTCGCTCCATCTCCTATCAGTTCGTGCATGTCAGTTTCCAGCTGGCGAAGAAGCCGAGCCTGATGGGGGCGCAGGGCATGATCATTCTGGCGATCAACATCATTGGCATGGTTGTCCTCGTACCGCGCTTCCAGCTTGTCGGTGCGGCTTGGGCGCTGCTGATCGCCGAGATCGGCGGCGTGATTGCCGGTTACTTCCTGTCCTATCGCGCCCATCGCCTGCCGCTCGAACTCCGTCCGATCGTCAAGGTCAGTCTCGCTACCGCAACGATGGCGGTGCCGACCTTCATCGTGGGCAGGCTTCAGACCGGCAACGCTGTCTTCGACCTGACTGTGCCGATCGTCACCGGTGTCGTCGTCTATGCGGCAGCCGCGTTTGCGCTCAACCTGGCCGGCGTCCGCATGGCATTGACAAGGCGACCGCGGCCAGCCTGACGGGATCCCTTTCTTTTGATCTGGCGCCGAATAGAAGGCAAGACAATGCCATTCCGACTTCCGCTAATTCTTAACGTCTCAAGTATATCGGTGAGGAATACGCACGGCGCTCTCTCAATCGGAACGCCTTGCGCGGGAGGACAATGGTGACGCAGACGGATGTGAACTCGCAAGAAGAGACGGGGCGTTCCGCCTCTCAGCCGACGGTCTTCGGGTCGCATACCGGTTTGTTCACGGCAGCTGACGACGATGCGCCAAAGAGCGATCTCGCAGTGCTTTTCCTCAGCCCTTGGGGGCTCGAGGAGATGTGTACACGCAGGTTCTATCGCATCCTGGCGGAGCACTTCGCAGAGATTGGTGTCGCGAGCCTCCGCTTCGACTATCCCGGAACGGTGAATTCGCTGGACGACAGGTCGGCCGAACGCGGCCTGTCGGGGTGGTCCGAAGTGATCGGCAAGGCGGCTGAAGAACTCAAGATGCTGTCCGGCACCCGCAAGCTGGTCTTCATTGGTCAAGGTATCGGCGCGAGTCTCGCGCTCATGCAGGCGCGTTCCGCGTCATCACTTGCAGCGATTGCCCTTCTGGCGCCGGTCCTCAAAGGAAGGGCCTATCTACGCGAGCTCTCGTTGTTTTCGCGTCTCATTGATGATGGCCTTGGTATAAAGCCTGAACTGCGTGACGGCGCGCCTGGATCGATCGCCGGATTGCGCATGCCCAGTGCTGTCGCAGATGACATCAAGGCAGTCGACCTCAACAGCATCGAAATCACGGCCCTACCACATGTCTTCCTCGCCGAACGCCCGGGCTTTGAAGCCGATACGACGTTTCGTGATCGGCTGACGTCGGCTGGCTGCCAGCTGCGGGCGATACCATTTTCCGGATATGATACGCTGGTTTCCAACCCGCTGGACCAGGAACTCCCCGAAGCGCTTGTCGATGAGTTGATCGGGTGGCTGAAATCGCTGCCGCAATATCAGGATCACCGCCCGCTTCCTGCGAAAAAGCCTTCACCGACCGCATCGGTCCGTTCGGAGAAAATTCGCGAAACGTCCGTCCGCTTCGGTCAGGATGAACGGCTCTACGGTGTCTTGTGCGAACCCGCTGAAGGTTCGATCGGCGTGACCGCCGTTATTCTGACGACGGCCTACGATCATGCAGCCGGGTGGGCGCGCTCCTCGGTCGCGCTTGCGCGCGAGCTGGCAAAAGTCGGCGTGTCGTCCTTGCGCTTTGACAGCGCCGGTGTCGGGGACAGCCCGCCGGTCGCAGCCCGTCGCAAACAGGTCCTCTATGACGAGGCCCAGATTGCCGATGTCGGAATGGCCCGGGATTATGTCGACAGTCTTGGTCTGGGCGAGCGGACGTTACTGATTGGACGCTGCAGCGGCGCCTACGTCGCCTTTCGAAGTGTGCTGGCCGATCGACGCTGGGACTCCTGCGTGATTGTCAATCCGGTTGCTTTCCGCTGGCGCTTCAAGGGCCTGCCAAAGACATTGAAGGCCTATTTGAGGAATGCCCTCGATCTCGAAACGGTTCGCCGCCTCTGGACCGGTGACGTGGATCTCGGCGCGGTGACAAAGAATATCTCCATGCGTCTCGTGGACCGGATGGCGAACAGGCTGTCTTTCGTCTTCGCGCCCGCCAAGCCGATCACGCAGCTTACAAAGCAGGTGCATCGCGATTTTCAGGCCCTGGCCAGCCGCGGCACTCCGCTTTCGATCATCTATACGGAAGGTGACGAGGGGCAGGAGATGTTTCGGATCAATTTTGGCGATGCGGGCGAGAAGCTCTCTGCCTATCCGAACGTTCAATTGCATCTGTTCCCCGACGCCGACCACAATCTGACGCCGCTGCCGGCACGTGAGAAGATGATTGCGCTGGCAAAGCAACAAGCTCTTTCACTTGGCAACCGTAGCGAACGGCACATTGCAAGCGCGGTTGCGTAGTGCAGTCAGTTCGCCTCCCTCGTCCGGCACCGGATTGGCGGAGTTGGTGCCGTCTGACCGACTGTTTTGGGCTCGTGGATGACAAGCTGAATACTGCCAGAGCGCCGTGCATGATGATTGCAAGCGCGGGGTTTCAACTATTGTTTGGCTGTATCTTGATTTGGCTCCTGCTGCTCATAAATTCATATACTTAAGCGTGAAGTTCACGCGACGCCTGATAAGCTTCATATTGGGAGGTCATCATGGCAATCTCTCTGATGGATGGAAGGAAAAGGCAGGATTGGGCTAACCTGGTTCTGGCGGTTTGCTTGTTTGTTTCGCCGTGGGTCATGGGATTCGCGGCCGAAGCAATGCCGAGCTGGAATGCCTGGATCGTTGCCGTCATGCTCGCCGCTATGGCAACGGCAGCGCTGTCGGTATTTTCCGAATGGGAGGAATGGGCAAATCTCGTACTCGGCCTCTGGCTGATTGCGTCGCCCTGGCTGCTCGGTTTCACGGCCAATGCGAACGCGATGTGGACGGTTGTCGTGCTTGGCTTGCTCGTTGCGGCCGTATCGCTGTGGGCCGTCTGGGATGTTCATCATCCGCACGCCCACGCATAGGCCGCGGCCTGGTCCGGTCGCTGCGGTGGGCTAGGTGAGCCGTGTCCACCGCTCAAATGATGGTGTGATCTTAATTCGCGATCAGCATTGATCGCGAAAACATGGCGATGGCGATCGTGTCGCCGGGAACCGGCCCTCAAACTTCGAATATCAGCAGGAAATAGGCAACGAAGAGAACGAGGTGCACGGCGCCCTGCATGAGGTGCGTGTAGCCGCTCGCAAACGTAATGGTGCTGAGAGCCAGAGTGAGAACGAGCATCACGGTCTCGGTGCGCTCCAGACCAAGCACGACAGGATGGCCAATGAGGTGGCTGACAATCAGCATCGCAGGGACGGTCAAGCCGATTGTGGACAGAACGGATCCCAGGAAAATGTTGACAGACCGTTGCAGATGATTGGCGACGGAGGCCCGCACGGCGCCAATCGCCTCAGGTGTCGCGACGAGGATGGCCATGACAACGCCGCCGAGTGCCGCCGGAGCACGAATTGTCTCGATAACGAAATCGATTGGCGCTGCCAATTGTTCGACGAGAAAAACAACGAGGGCCATGTAGGCAACCAGCAGGATGACGGGAAGCCATAAAGGTCCTTCCCTGGTCCTGACATGCTCGACTGAAACCTCACCGGTATCTTCGATGAAGAAGCCTCGGTGCCGTCCGGTTTGCAGGATCAAAAATACGCTGTAGAGCCCGACGGAGATGAAGACGAGAACCGCTTGTTGCACAGTCGAATAGGGCAGACCGTTTGTTGGGTGCGTGAAGTTCGGCATGATCATGCTAAGCGTTGCCAGGGGCACGATAACGCCGAGATAGGCATTGGCTCCCTGGAGGTTATGGTGCTGTTCATGCCGCCGCCAGCCTCCGATCAGAAGGCACAGTCCGACCATTCCGTTGAGGATGATCATCACCACGGCAAAGAGCGTGTCGCGCACCAGCGTCGGATTGTTTTCGCCGTGACGCATGACGGCAGTAATCGCCATTACCTCGATCGACGTGATGGCTAGCGTCAGAATAAGCGTCCCATACGGCTCGCCCAGTCGCTCCGCGAGATGATCGGCATGACGCACGACCGCAAGTGCAGAACCGAGCACGACTGAAAACAACCACACAAAGATGACTGCCAGCCATATCGGATTGACGAGCAACCCGAAGAGAGACTCACCAAAGAACAGGAATATGACGCTCGTCGCGATGCTGACGGCGAGAAGCCATTCCCGGCGCATCGGCACCGACCAATGACGTTGCTGCACGGCCACTTCCGGGTTCATTCCTGTGGGCCCCTCGAAGTCGTTTCGATGAATACGCCACAACCCGGACCGTCCGTCCACTCCCATCGCACAAGTGGTGTCTGGCTGATCGTGCGACCACTCTGCCGCTAGAATAAATCCTTGCCGACACCGCTGGCCAATCTCAGCCCAGAATGTCGCGTCTCCAACGTTTCTCGATTTTGGCAGGCGATTGTCATGCAGATAACGCTATGCAACTCCAGACCGAGTTTGATGCCGCGCGGCCCGAACATGGCGCGCTGGTCTACTTGCTGGGGAAACTCTCCTGCCTATCTCCCCTCACGAGGGATCATGACAGGCGCCTTGTAGGCGGTCGGCCGCCTGGATTGTGCCAATCAAAGGAGGAGTTGATGCCGGAGCCTTTTGTCGTTCATCGCGAGACCCACGTCGCGGCGCCACCTTCGGCGGTTTTTGCCTTGCTCACCGATCCCGAAAAGATCCTTCGCTGGATGGGGACTGAAGCACAGGTCGAACCTCAGCCCGGCGGGCTCTATCTGGTCAACGTTACCGGCGCTCGCTTCGCGCGTGGCTCGTTCCGAGAGGTCGTGCCTGTCCATCGGCTCGCCTACAGCTTTGGCTGGGATGGCAGCGAGATAGTCCCGCCAGGGTCGAGCCTGGTGGAGATAGACCTGATCGAGAAACCCGACGGAACCCTGTTGAAGCTGACACATACCGGATTGCCGAATGCCGAGCAGTGCGTCGGACATGCCGAAGGCTGGGAGCATTATCTCGGCCGAATGGCGCAGTGCGCGGCCGGACGCGATCCGGGTCCGGATCCGTGGGCCGGTCGAACTGGATGACAGTCCGCCGCCTCGGTTGGAACTGCCTGAGCGGCTTGGACCGCGGGTGACAGCTCTCAGCCGGCATGGCATGATTAAAGCATGGATCTGCCCAACTCGCTTGCATGGTTGATCGATGAAGCCGGCACATCGCCGGATCCCGACTGGTTCCTGGCCGAATTGGGCCGGCGGCTGCTGATAGATGGGCTGCCGCTGGCAGGCGGTGCCCTGACGCTTGCGGCACCGCACCCAATCATCGCCCGCCGCACCTGGTTATGGCGAGCCGGGACCGGAGCCGTAATCGAGGCTTTGAGCTTCACTGATATTTCACGCAATCAAGCTGGGCGTGAATGGTTGTCTGGTCTTGGGCCGGTGGCGGAGGACGTCGTGGGCGTTGTGCCAGACAGCCCGGTTCTGGGATGGGCCGGGACGCGTCCGTTCACGCCGGCTGAGGCCGGCGACCTGCATGAGGTGGCACGTTTTGCAGCACCATCCTTGGCCGCGTTAGCAGCTAGGGTTGGATTGACCGCGCTGCTCGAAGCCTATCTTGGCAAACGAAGTGCTGCCCGCGTTCAGGCTGGCGCTCTGTCTCGCGGTACCGGTGAGACGATACCGGCCGCTCTGCTCTGCGCGGATCTGCGAGATTTCACTGCGCTCTCCGAAGCAACAGAGCCAGCGGTGATGATCGCCACGCTCGATGCCTGGTTTGATCGTATTGCCGGTGCAGTTCATGCCTTTGGGGGCGAGGTGCTGAAGTTCATGGGCGATGGGGTATTGGCAATCTTCCCAGTCACCACTACGCCTGCCAGTGCCTGCGAGGCGGCACTTCGCGCCGTTGCTTCGGCCCGCGCTGGCATGGCCCATCTCGATACGGTGCGCCAGGGCCAGGGTTTGCCAACACTTCCCTTCGGTGTGGCACTGCATTTCGGGGAAATCCTCTGGGGTAATATAGGTGCTGCCGACCGGCTGGATTTCACCGCAATCGGCCCCGCAGTGAATTTGGTCAGCCGGCTTGAAGGCCTCTGCAAGCCCTTGGGGCGTACCGTACTGCTTTCCGGCGAGGTCGCGGCAGAGACGACCACCACCCTGGTTTCCATGGGTTATCATTCGCTGCGTGGCATTGCCGAGCCCTGTGCCGTCTTCACGCTTGCCGGCGACTGAGGTCACGGAGAGCGATCACTAGAACCAGACATCGGCGACTGTGCGCCCGTCCGACGGCAGATCCTCGAAACTGTGGAGGCCATCAAACCGTAGCAGGGGTATGTCGGCCACGTCAGCGGGCTCAGCGAGACGAAGGTTGACGGCGATTCTCGTCTGCCCGTTGTCGCCTGGCCTCAATCCACGCCAACTGACGAGATTGCCGCAGCGGCGACAGAAGTTGAAGGAAAGGCTTTGTGAGCCGCGGATATAAGCGGTGAGCGCGTCGGTCGTGTCTTCGACACGAATTCCTTGGCCATCATATTCATAGGCCCAGAGGACGCCGTAGCGCCGGCAAACCGTGCAGTTGCAGATGGTCGCATCGGGAATCGTGCCGCGAAACTCCCAGTGAACCGCTCCGCAATGACAGGAGCCGCGGGTTATTTCGACGTCGGTCTGCTGCGCTTCCCCCGTGGTCATGAAAACTCTCCCCGACGATTGCCTCATATCTTCTAACGCAGATGTGGCGGGTCCGACAGGTGCGACGTCGCCATTGGGCGGCAGCGATCGCTGCCGGGCGCGTCGAGGCTGTCAAATGGAGCCGTGGATTCAGGATCGTCCCGGCCTATTTTGCGGCCGCGTCCCCTGTTCCTCGTCCTGCCAACGTGCTGAGCACGAGCACGATATCCTGCCAAAAACCAGCTTTTTGAATGTAGCGGGCATCGGCGTCCGCGAGAGCCTCAGGCGTCGACATGTCAATTCCTTGAAGCTGGGCCAGTCCGGTTATGCCAGGCCTCACGGAAAACACCTTGAGTTTACGTCGTGCGGCGATGACGTCATGCTGCGATGGGAGGCATGGGCGAGGACCGACGAAGCTCATTTCACCGCGCAGGACGTTGATCAGTTGAGGCAGTTCGTCGAGCTTGTAAGCCCGCAGCTTTCTGCCGAGCGGTGTGATCCAGGAGGAAGCCGCATCATGAGAGCCGACGTTCGGAGAACCTGCTGCCATCGTCCGGAACTTGATGCACACAAATGGTACCTCACTCCGGCCAACGCGCTCCTGAAGAAACAACGCGCCGCCAGGCGACGATCTGCGGACCAGGACCACAAGGAGGAGCAGAACCGGAGAGAGAACGATAAGTCCGAGGCACGCAGCGCAGATATCAAACAGTCGCTTCAAAGACCTGTTAAAGCTGTTGACCATCGGGATATTCGTGTTCCTGTCTCAAAAATTCACGTCAAACGTTTCAGCACGAGCGCTTCAGTGCGGTTCGCATATCAAAAGGCGGCGTCCAGTCCAATAGCGCGCGCGTATGCGAAATGTCCACTTCCAACCAGTCGGTGAGACGGTTCACCAGCTCTGCCTTGCCGGTTGCCCGGCCGAGAAAGTTGAGAACGCCGGGAGGGCACGGAAGCAATCGCGCCGAACACCCCATCGCGGTCGCCAGCCGCCTTAACAATTCTGGTGTCGAGACTGCTTCGCCGTCGCCCGCCAGGAGTATTTGGCCAGCGGCAGCGGGATGAGATGCGGCGGTCACGATCAGATCGGTGAGATTTTCGACGTATATCATGGATCTTCGATTGTCGATCGAAGCCAGGGGCAAAGGAATGCCGCTCCGAACGAGCCGTTTGAGCGCTCGGAAGCTTCCTTCAGCGCCACGTCCATAGACCAGCGGCGGGCGGATAATGACGATCTCCATCCCGGTTGTCTTCGAAAGCGCGATCAGGGCTTGTTCCGCTTCGAGCTTTGAGACGGCATATTCTGTCGTCGGAGCAGCTGGATCATTCGACGTGAATGCACGCCCGGCGAACGATCGTTCCCCGTTCACCTTGATCGTGCTGATGAACACGAACCGTTTGACCCCTGCGGCGACAGCCTGTTTAGCAAGGTTGATGGTTCCCTCGGCGTTCACTCTACGGAAGGCACCTGGCCCCGAGTCCGATCCATCGATGACATTCTGGTTTGCCGCCGCCAGATGGATGACGACATCGACGCCGCTCAGGGAGGCTTTCCAGTCCGTCGCAGCATCGATCTTCCCGACGGCAACAGACCCTGCTCGGGGAGAGCGGCTGGCCGTCCTGTAGGCGAGATTGCGGAGACGGAGTTCCTGCTGAAGATCCTGACCGACAAAACCTGTCGCGCCGGTAACGAGTAGCATTCTCAGCTCCGAACCGATTCCAGAACGGCAAGCGCTATCCCGATCAACTGGAGGCACCCTGCCGAACAGACACCAGATCGACCACTCCGTCGAACGGCTGAAAATCCTGCACAAGCTCGCTTAGAATGCGTCGCAGTGCCTCGACATCTCCTTCGTCTGCGGCGGAACTCAATTGCTGGAGTTTCGGCATCAGCATCTCCAATGCAATGAACCGCTCCCGTGCGCGCATGATCTTGGCATGTTCCGTCAGCTCGGGATTGTCACCAATCAACAACTCTTCGTAAAGCTTCTCTCCAGGCCGCAGGCCGGTCGTAACGATGCTGATGTCGCCCGACGGATTTCGTTCGTCTTTGACGACCAGGCCGGAAAGTTCGACCATGCGCCGAGCGAGATCGATGATCTTGACCGGCTCGCCCATGTCGAGGACGAAGACATCGCCTCCCTTGGCCATGGAGCCGGCCTGGATCACGAGTTCGGTCGCCTCAGGCACCGTCATGAAGAAGCGCGTGATCTCGGGATGCGTCAAGGTGATCGGGCCGCCCTGGCGAATTTGCTGGCGAAACAGCGGAACGACCGAACCGGAGGATCCGAGGACATTGCCGAACCGCACCATGGTGAGAACCGTCGAGGCGCCTTCGGCCGCCAACCCCTGAAGCGCCATTTCCGCGAGCCGCTTGGTGGCGCCCATGATATTGGTCGGCCTGACAGCCTTGTCCGTGCTGATCAGTATGAACCTTTCGGCGCCGGCATCGATGGCTGCCCGTGCAACCGTCACCGTGCCAAAAACGTTCGTTTTGACGCCTTCGACCGGATTTTTCTCGACAAGCGGGACATGCTTGTAGGCGGCAGCGTGATAGACCATGTTCGGCCGCCAGGTCTCCATGATCTTCTGGATACGATGTTCGTCGCAAACGCTGGCAAGCAGGGGAACGATCTGAAGCCCGCTATCCGGGTTGCTGCCGAGAAGTTCGTTCTCCAGGGCGTAGAGCCCGTATTCATTCTGGTCGAGAATCAATAAGAGAGCGGGCTTCAATCGAGCCAGTCCGCGGCAAAGCTCGCTGCCGATCGAGCCGGCCGCGCCCGTGACGAGCACCACTCGGCCGCGGATGTTCCGTTCCAGCAGCGTCTGGTCGGGCGCTACCGGCGTGCGGCCCAAAAGGTCCTCGATATCCAGTTCCTGCAGATCGGTGAATTCTGCCTGGCCGCCGGCCAGGGCGTTCAGATCGGGGATCGTGCGAACGGCAACGCGCGCGCCCCTGAGCTTCTCCAGGATTTCGTTGCGACGCGACCGGTCGATCTTGGGAAGTGCCAGAAGGATCGTGCGCACGTTCAGACGTGCGCTCAATTCGACGATTTTTTCCGGATCGTAGACCGCCACGCCGCCAATGAGGCTGCCATGGAGGTTCCTGTCGTCGTCGAGATAGCCGACAACCTTCAAGTCGGCACTGCTGCTCAAGGCGCCGGCAACCTGCCGGCCACGGAAGCCGGCACCGTAGACGAGCATGTTTGTCTGCGTGCTCTGACGGAGGATCCGCTTGTAGGCTTCATGCAGGAAGTACCGCGCCGTAAAGCGAGAAAGGCCGATCGCGAGCAGCAGCAGCAAGGGTTGCATGATCCCCACGGTGCGAGGCACACCGGGGAAGCTGATCGCTGTAAACACGGCCATGAAGGCAAGGCCATAAATGGTCACGGCCTTCAGAACGGTAACGAAGGCCGACCAGCCAAGGAAGCGGAAGATTGCTCGATACAGGCCCATCGTGATGAAGATCGGCAGGGCAATTATGAGCGAAACGGGAATGGTCAGGAGCTGAATTCCGGTCAGCGCCACCCATTCGTTCAATCGAAAGCAGAAGGCGAGCCAGATGGTCAGGACGCAGAGGCAGGAATCGACCAGCAGCGCCAATACCCGCTTGGCGGGCCTCGGCAGATCGAGAATGTTTTGAACATACCTGTCGGAAAGCGCCCGCATCTTATCCTATCCCTGCACACACGCCGGGATTTCGTCGGACGGGCCGCTGATATCAGGAGCAACGCCACTTCGCTGACCCAAGCGCGAACGCAGCCTCATCGAACAGGCAAAACATGTGGCAGCAAACAGCAAGGAATAGGATTCGCCCATCGCAAGCCGGTTGTTCGAATTGCTCAGGATCGTGAAGCTAAAGTAAACCGCGAACGTCAGGTAGCAGGCAAAGGCACTCCTGCTGATCACGCCTACCGATGAAGCACGATAGACACGATAGATGCCTGAGACAACGATCAGCGCCAATATAGCGAGGCCGGCGATCCCATATCGAACCAGAATCTCCAGATAGCCATCATGCAACAACGTGTATGGAACGCTGGCATAGGGTGTTGTCCGCCAGATCGTAAGCCAGCCGTTTCCGCTGCCGAAAATCGGCGAGACGGCTATGACATTCAGCGCGTTGGTCCAAAGCTGCAACCGCTCATCCATCGACAGCGGGGTCTGTGGTGATTCGATTGCCTCCTTCATCACCCGCTCAAGCGGCGCGCCGCTATCCAATCGTTCCGCGATCATCACAGTGGCATTGAGCGTCGCGGCCCCGTAATGCGCGACGTTGTCACGAACCTCGTAGATGCCCCACGACAGAAGCAGGAGCCCACCGATCGCGGCGACCAGCACGGTCTTTTTCCTGAGGTAAAGGAGGGTCGTGACAGTCATCAGACCAACTGCAGGCAGCAGCGCCAGCCACACACCCTTGGACTTGGCGCCATAAATATTGAAAATCGCCAAGCCGATGACAGCCACGGCGATCGCCAGCACAATTGCCTTTGCCCGTGCGGAACTGCCAATCTCCCACTGATGCACCGCCCAGTAGAAGGCTCCGATGAAGATGAAGCCGCACCCGACGGCGCCGTGAATGGAATTATGATGGAAAGCGGGAGATATGTACTCGCCCGCCATGATCGCTGAAAACGGCGTCGAGACAGCAAGAAGGACGAGCGCACCGCAGAAGAAAGCCAACAAGATTGGCTTTATGAGATGCCAACTCGTCTGCAATGCCACGCCCATCGCGGGAAAGAAGATTGCGAAAGCGTAGAGCCATTCCGACGCGCCTTTCTCACCGGCTGAAATCAGGCCGAAGAGGAATCTCGACAAGGCGAAGACGCCCCAGCCAATGCAGACGATCGCAAGCCAGTCACTCAATACCGGGCGGAGAGGGGCCTTGCGAAGCGTGAAGGTCAAACCCATGATGAGGATGGCAGCATATCGATAGGCATCGCTTTCTATCAACGTCACTGACATCATGGCCAGCCATAAGATGCCGGTGGTGACATCGAGGGCTGACGACTTCATCAATTTGCGAAATACAGGTGCCGTCATGATAGTGCGTACCGAATTCGGCGTGCATACTCGATCACGCGAAGAAAATGCGTCGCGAGCTTGCGGGCGCCTCGCAGTTTTACGGCGCGGTATTGAGCCCGATCGGCAATCTGGCTCATAGCCGAGCGCTCGGACAACTCGACGATATTTTGTCGAACTGTGTAAATGCTGACGCCAGTCGTCCACCCGCGCTCGAGTGTCATATCATAGGGGAATTCGATATTGTCGGCGCTTTTAAGCAGCTTGCGGGCCCCTTCACGCGTGACCAGATAGCAAGCCGCAGACCCCTGCGGACCGTGCAGACAGCGCCCGACCGCGTCTCCATACTCAGAAACAGCCACTGTCCGGCACCACCTTGATCTGTGATTAAGCAACTTTACTACCTCGGCGGAAGGCACTGCTCGCAAGATTGCCTCTGCTCTATTGGTAAAATCATGACGCAATTCGACGTCATCTTCCATGATGATGGCGTTTTCGTAGTCGCTGGAAAGAAAGGCTTCCAGGGCTCTGATATGAGCGCGATAGCAACCATATTCGCCGGGCAGCATCGCCCGGCCATTCCGGCGCAGGAACGCCTTCTCGTTGAACCCTGATCTTTGCGTCGATGGGATCACCCTTCCATCGACGCCGGGAACTCTGTTGATTTCCATGCCAGCAAGAGTTGCTTGCGACGAAACGTCCGCCCATCGCTTTGACGAACTGTCCAGATTGATCACATACGCGCCGGTCAAACCTTGCAAACGCCCCATTCCCGTCAATGTGTTCAGTTTCAGCATCTGATCCGCGTCATTTGTGGCACTTCCCTGGCTCTGCGTCGCTCCTGCCTCGAAGAGGCTGCGGATGCCACAAGCAATCGGCCGCCTTGGCCGGCTTTAATGAATAGTATTTCCGTCGATCCTTATCTACAACACCTTCTACGTGTGCATCCACAATTGCGACGATGATCATGCCGCGTGACCGAGGCCAACGCGACAAATCACGTCCTGCTGTGGTGAACCACGCGAAATCCAGCGCAGGGCCTCCTATCTTCAACATGGCCGGTCTTTGCAAGCCAAATGTGGAACCAGTGCATCAGTTTTCGACGATTGCTGTCCCGCTCCCGAGCTTTGCCTTAACCCCAATGCGTTGGTTGGCTGCTGTCGAAAGAGGCGGCAGCCGCGAAAAGTCGCGATCGAAATCGAAACTCCCTGCACAGACATCCTGTTGCTGCCAGATCGCCCCTTGCGTGCGCTTGTGCCTCTGCTAAGCCTTCTCAGGCTGCAAAACGAAACGCAAGTGAAAGAGACAGGGCTCATGTTCCTGAGCGATCGCCAAACGGAAATAGTCGGAATGGCCAAATCGAACGGCCGCGTTTTCGTCGAGGATCTGGCTGCCCATTTCTCCGTCACGCCGCAGACGATCCGCAAGGATCTGAACGACCTCTGCGATGCACAGATCTTGACGCGTGTTCATGGTGGAGCGACCTTCCCGAGTGGTACGGAGAACGTGAAATACGAGGCGAGACGCCAGATCGCGGCCACGGAGAAACAGGCAATCGGCGTTGCAGCAGCCGGTCTCATTCCCAATAACGCCTCGCTTTTCATCAATATCGGCACGACAACCGAGGCGGTCGGGGATGCGTTGACGAACCATCACGAACTGATGGTCATCACCAACAACATCAACGTTGCCAACAGACTGCGACTGTTCCCGACGATCGAGGTCGTCATCGCTGGCGGCGTGGTGCGTGGCTCCGATGGCGGTATTGTGGGGGAGGCAGCCGTCGATTTCATCAGGCAGTTCAAGGTGGACTATGCGGTTATCGGCGCGTCTGCGATCGACGAGGATGGCGCACTGCTTGACTATGACTTTCGCGAAGTGAAAGTCGCGCAGGCAATCATCGCAAATGCGCGGCATGTCATCCTCGTTGCCGATTCAACAAAATTCGAGCGGACTGCGCCCGTCCGCATTGCGCAACTTCCCCAGGTGCATACGTTCATCACCGATCGGTGCATTGCGCCGTCGATCCGCCGCCTCTGTCAGGAAAACAGCGTGAAGTTGATCGAGACCGGATCAGCGGATGCATAGACACTGGTAATTTGGGGTTCATTTCATCCAGGTCCTACGCTAGCGTTTGCCCATGAGTCTAGAAACCGTTCGCGCGTTCTTCCGCGCATATGCTCCCGACGTCGAGATCATCGAAACCGCCGAAAGTTCCTCGACGGTGGCGCTGGCTGCAGAGGCGCATGGGGTCGATCCCGCCCAGATAGCCAAGACGATCTGCCTGCGTGTCGGTGAGAAAACGATGCTTGTCGTTGCCGGCGGGCTTGCGCGGCTCGACAACAGGAAGTTCAAGGATACCTTCGGGGGCAAGGGCCGGATGCTTGGGCCAGACGAGGTCGTGGAGGTTACCGGCCATCCCGTGGGGGGTGTCTGCCCCTTCGGTTTACAAACGATTATGCCGATTTATTGCGACGTCTCGCTTAGGCAATTTGACGAGGTGGTACCGGCAGCCGGCTCCACCAATTCAGCTGTACGCATATCGACCGAACGCTTGGCCGAACTCACCAAGGCAACCTGGGTCGATGTCTGCCAATGAAGATCGTCCCCTAAGGCTTCAAACCCGCGGGGCAATCCCTATATAAGCTCCCGACATGCATCATTTGTCATGACAGGAGAGATTGGATGCCGAGTGCCGTTTCGCGTTTTGCCAAGATTGCGGCGATTGCCGCTCTGACAGGCGCTACCGTGTTTGCCTCGATCGGCGAGGCTGATGCGCGCCGGGCTGGCGGCTTCGGATTCGGCAGCCGTGGTACACGGACCTTCCAGGCGCCGCCCGTTACCCGCACGGCGCCTTCGCCTGCCGCGCCGATTGAGCGTTCGATGACGCCTCGCCCGCAGACCAACGCGCCGTATGCCGGCCAGCAACCGCTCGGCGCGCAGAGGCCCGGCTTCTTCAACGGCTTCGGACGGTCGATGATCGGCGGCCTCATCGCTGGCGGTCTTCTTGGCATGTTGCTCGGCCACGGTTTTGGTGGCGGCTTCGGCTTCCTCGGCATGTTGCTGCAAATCGCTCTGATTGCGATTGCGATTTCCTTTGCCATGCGCTTCTTCGCCAATCGCCGCCAACCGGCCTACGGCGGTCCTGGTCGCGCAACGGCTAGCAATATGACTCCAGCCGGCAACGGGTCGTTTCAGATCCCGTCGATTGGATCGGGGCTAGGCTATCAACAGCCACAGGCAAGCGCGAAACCAAATGACGAGCTCGGGTTGAGTCCGCGCGATCTTGATCGCTTCGAGCAACTGCTGACGGAGGTGCAGACCGCTTATGGTGCCGAAGACTACGGCACATTGCGTCGTCTGACGACACCGGAGGCCATGTCCTACCTGGCCGAGGAGCTGGGGGAGAATGCGACGAACGGCGTGCGCAACGAAGTCTCCAACGTCAAGCTGCTGCAGGGCGATATCGCCGAAGCCTGGCGGGATGATGGCGCGGACTACGCGACGCTCGCGATGCGCTATTCGTCTATTGACGCGCTTGTCGAGCGGGCAAATGGCAAGCTCGTCAGTGGGGACAACAGTCGGCCTACGGAAACAACGGAAGTCTGGACCTTCGTCCGCAAAGGGGCGGACGAGTGGAAGCTTGCCGCGATCCAGGGCACGGAGCAGCGCGCCGCGTAACCTCGCGGCGCATCAACCTTCCTGGGCAGTCGGGACGACCCAAAGCGGGCGATCGTCGCGCTTGCCTCGCAGGGCCGGCGCCGACTGGTCCTCCACGGCAAGGCCCTCTTCGCCTTCCTGAACGTCTACTTCATAGGTATAGTCGTAAAGCATTTCACAGGCGCGCTCATTGGCCTTGATCTTCGCCTCGGTCTCGCCGATTGCAGTCGAAATCGCCTTGATCCGTGCGCGCAACATGGAACCGAGGATGTCGGTCGCCGGTCGCTTCTCTAGCCGTTCCAGGTGATGCTCGATGCGTGAGGCGTGGCGCTCGAGTTCTCTTTTGCTGAAACGCGCCTTGCGCATTTCCTCAGAAAGGTCGGACCGCATGCGGGCGAGGGGATCGAACGTGCCTGGCTCGCGTTCGTCCAAGGTCAGTTGATTGACGAGCTTTTCGATGACGATAAGTGCCTGCAGATCGACGGGATCGGCCAGTTCGACATCGTAGCCGGTGTCATCGAAGACCTTTCTGCGAACTGGATCCAATAGAAGCTCGTAGGCCTTCTGGACGCGGCTGAAAGCCTCCGGGTCGCCACCAGAGTCCGGATGCGTCGCCTTTGCGCGACGCCGATAAGCAGCCTTCACCTGTTCGTCGGTCGCGTCTCGCCGGACCCCAAGAATCTCATAAGGATTGGTCACCATCCCTCCGTCGCTGTTCGGACATTGCCGTGACACCCATGAAGGGCATTCGTCCATCGAGGCCTTCTTCTACCATCACTGGGGCGGAGTTTGGACAAAAAGAATAAACAAAATCCCCTGATTCAATGCAGGCATGACACGGTTATCGGACGCGCGATTGCGGTTGATGGAGATCCACCGCCCCACTCACCCGTTCAGCACCCTGGCCCTTTGAGCATGCCAGGCGCGTCATCGCGCTCCCACCGAAAATAACCCATGCCCAGTCTGCTGCTTAATCGATATAATCCCGCGGCCCGCGTTGACGCATTTCGTCAAATCGAGTTCTATCCGCCACCATTTGTCCGGCCCCTCCTGGAGGTCCCGGAGAATTCGGAGGAGGTTTCATGCGCACTATCCGCAAGATCGCAGAATTGCGCGATCAGCTTGGTGCCTATCGGCGCGACGGCAAGACGATCGGCTTTGTGCCGACGATGGGTTTCCTGCACGTCGGACACATGGAGTTGGTCAGGCGCGCGCGCGCCGAAAACGAGGCGAGCGTTGTATCCATCTTCGTCAATCCGCTGCAGTTCGGGGCCAATGAGGATCTCGCCAAATATCCGCGTGACCTGACGCGCGACAGCGCGATGCTCGAGGCCGCCGGCGTCGATATACTGTTTGCACCTGATGTCAGCGAAATGTACCCGGAGCCGATGCTGACGGTCGTCGATGTGCCGGCACTTGGAAACCAACTGGAAGGGGAGGTCCGCCCCGGACATTTCGCGGGTGTCGCGACCGTTGTGACGAAGCTCTTCAACCTCGTGCAGCCGGATCGTGCCTATTTCGGCGAGAAGGATTACCAGCAGGTGGCGCTCATCAAGCGGATGGTCAAGGATCTCGCCCAGCCGGTTCGTGTCGTTGCCGTGCCGACCGTACGGGAGACCGACGGCCTGGCTTGCTCGTCGCGCAACGTCTATCTCAGCGAGCGTGAGCGGGCGGCGGCCATTGTCGTGCCGAATGCGCTGGCGCAAGCCGAGCGGCTCTATGCGAAGGGCTGCGATAGTCCCGAGGAGCTGGAGGCCGCGTTGAGGCAATTCATCGCGATGGAGCCGCTCGCCACGCCTGAAGTGGTCGCGGTGCGGCACCCGGAAACCCTGGAACGATTATCCTCGCTGCAATCGGCGCCTGCCCTTGTCGCGCTTTTCGTGCGGGTCGGCACGACGAGGCTTCTCGACAACAAGATCATCGGGCTCAAATCGGTCAAGAATTCGAGGGCAGCGTAGTGAGCACCCATAGCAAGCAGAAGCGGCTGACGACAGCCTCGATTCGGGCGATGAAGGGCAAGGACCGTGTCGTCTGCCTGACGGCCTATACGACGCCGATCGCCCGCCTGCTCGATCCACACTGCGACCTTCTCCTGGTGGGCGATTCGCTTGGGATGGTCCTTTACGGCATGGAAACAACAGTTGGCGTGACGCTCGACATGATGGCTGCCCATGGCCGCGCCGTTATGCGCGGCGTATCGCGTGCCTGCGTCATCGTCGATCTGCCCTTCGGTAGTTACCAGGAATCAAAGGAACAAGCCTTTCGAAGCGCCGTCCGGCTGATGCAAGAGACCGGATGCGACGGCATCAAGCTGGAAGGCGGCGAAGAAATGGCGCAGACGATTGCGTTCCTGACAGCAAGAGGCGTTCCGGTCTTCGGTCACGTGGGGCTGATGCCCCAGCTCGTCAACACGGCCGGTGGCTTCCGGTCGCTCGGCCATTCCGATGAGGAGGCCGCAAAGATCAGGCGCGATGCACTGGCAGTCGCAGAAGCCGGTGCCTTCGCGGTCGTGGTCGAGGGAACCGTCGAGCCCGTTGCTCGTGACATCACGGCTTCCATTCCAGTGCCGACGATCGGCATCGGCGCATCCCCTGCCTGTGACGGGCAGGTACTCGTGTCAGACGATATGTTGGGGCTTTTCAACGACTTCAAACCGCGCTTCGTGAAACGCTACGCTGATTTGAGCCCTCTGGTGACTCAAGCCGTCGAAGCTTACGCCGAGGAGGTTCGCACCGGGCAGTTCCCCACCAAGGAACATACGTTCCAACGCAAGTCATAGTGTCTAGCCACCACCTGTGATCCCGTACGTCACGGGTGAGCGGCAAGGCCTCCGCCATAGGCGCTGGATCACGGATTGGGGGCGTTTAGCGTTCGCGGAGCCAGGTGTCGATCCCTCGCGCGGCGGCCCGGCCGGTGGCGAAGCATGCTGTTAGAAGATAGCCGCCTGTCGGGGCTTCCCAATCGATCATCTCACCGGCAACGAAAAGGCCGGGGAGTGCTTTCAGCATATAGTTCCGGTCAATCTCCCCCCACTCGACGCCACCTGCCGAGGAAATCGCCTCGGCGATCGGGCGCGTTCTTTGAACGGGGATAGGTAGGGCCTTGATCAGACGCGCCAGTCGATCGCGATCATTGAGGTCTGTGGCCCTTGCGAGCTCTCGCAGAAGCGCCACCTTCACGCCATCGAGGCCAACTGCCTTGCGGAGCCGGTTTGACAGGCTTGCTTTCGGATCTTGCTTTCCAAGCGCGTTGGCGATGCGATCCTGTGTGCGTGCCGGCAGCAAATCGACGTCAATCGTTGTGGTTTGGCCAGCCGCCAAGCTCTCTCTCAGCACGGCCGCGTGGGCGTAGACGAGGCTGCCCTCGATGCCATGCCGGGTTATCACGAATTCTCCCGGAATGGTGCCGACCCTGGAGGTTGCCGTGACGGATTTGACCGGCTCACCGGAAAAACGCTGCCGCAGGTGCTCGCTCCAATCGACATCGAAGCCGCAGTTGGCAGGCTGAAACTCATGGATGGCGATGGTCTTCTCTCTCAGCCAGGGCAGCCAGCATCCATCGGAGCCAAGCCGTGGCCAGCTCTTTCCGCCAAGTGCGAGCAGGGCTGCATCTGGTTTGACCACATATGCAGCCCCCCTTGCCTCGATGACATAGCCTCCATCCGAAAAACCTGTCCAGCGGTGCCGGGTGAGGATCTGAACCCCTTGCGCCTCAAGCCTTCGCAGCCAGGCGCGCAGGAGCGGCGAGGCTTTCATGGCCGTTGGAAATACCCGACCTGAAGATCCGACGAATGTTTCGGTGCCGAGCCCTGCGGCCCAGGCTCTCACATCCGACGGCTTGAAGCCGTCCAGTGCTTGGCGGAGGCGGGCATTCGACGTGCCGAAGCGTGACGCAAAGCGATCGTAGTCCTCGGAGTGGGTGATGTTTAGCCCGGACTTGCCGGCGAGGAGAAACTTCCGCGCAACGGTCGGCATCGCTTCATAGACTGTGACGGTGTGCCCGGCCGATGACAGGCTTTCAGCGGCCATCAGGCCTGCCGGCCCGCCGCCGAGGATCGCGATTTGCTTCTTGACCATGAAATGTTGCCCAGGCTCGATCTGCAAACTCTCTCATGGCCCGCGCGAGCGCCGTGTGCAAGAGCGCTGCGATGGGTATGGGACGCTCCAGCACATCCTGTGCATTTAGATGGGGCTATGTTCTGCAGAATGCGCGCCTGCGGACAGTTAGGCACGCCGCCTTAAGCGCCGTTGTAACATGGCTGGCATCGTTTGGGCGAAGATCAATCCACGATGCGGGGCGTGAATTTCGGCTTTGCAGGTGTCTCGGCTTTCTTCATTGCCTCTTCGTGATACCAGCAACTTTCGTAAACGGATGGAGCCATCCCCTGTTCAATATCAACCGCTTGACGTGTTTCGCCTGCGCCAAAGCGCTTCTGTGGAAATGCGTAGATCGTTGCAGTCTCGTGATGCACACCAACGGCCATTTTGTGCCTCCTTGTTCACCTGCCTCCGAAGACGTCGACGCGACGATAACACATGTGCACAGGATTTGCGCGATATGATGGAAAAAAGTGCAATATTTGTTGGAATAATGAGCATCCAAATTTGCTGCGCTTTGTATCAGAATCCTTTAAAGTACAAAATATAAGCAAACGCATAAAAAGTAATCATTATAGGATGGGTGCGAAAAAAATGTTGCACTTGAAGGCGCCCCGCCATCGGTGCTTCTCGACCGATGCGCCAACCGTTTCCCTGGCGACTAAATGATTGAGTCCGCTATCAGTTCCACGCCCACGATCACGGCCAACCAGCCTGTAGCCCTTCGATCGACCGGCGAGCTTTGAACAGTTCGCGATGCCGTTCAAACCAAACTGGCACGCGACGTGCATATCATTTGGCAGCCCTTCGCGGCCTGGTCGCTTCAACGGTCGGTTCGCGTGAGGTTTTGCTCACGATTTATGTTTGAGAGACTCGCAAATGACCAAGTATAAGCTCGAGTACATCTGGCTCGATGGGTACACCCCGGTACCAAATCTCCGCGGCAAGACGCAGATCAAGGAATTCGACGCTTTCCCGACGCTCGAGCAACTTCCGCTCTGGGGCTTCGATGGTTCTTCCACGATGCAGGCCGAAGGCCGCAGCTCTGACTGCGTGCTGAAGCCGGTCGCGATCTATCCGGACCCGGCGCGCACCAACGGCGTTCTCGTCATGTGCGAAGTCATGATGCCCGATGGCGTCACACCGCATCCGTCCAACAGCCGCGCCACCATCCTCGACGACGAAGACGCATGGTTCGGTTTCGAACAGGAATATTTCTTCTACGAGAACGGTCGTCCGCTCGGCTTCCCGGAAACCGGCTATCCGGCTCCGCAGGGTCCGTACTACACCGGCGTTGGCTACTCGAACGTGGGTTCGATCGCTCGCGAAATCGTCGAGGAGCACCTTGATCTGTGCCTCGCAGCTGGCATCAACCACGAAGGCATCAACGCCGAAGTGGCGAAGGGTCAGTGGGAGTTCCAGGTATTCGGCAAGGGCTCAAAGAAGGCTGCCGACCAGATCTGGATGGCACGCTATCTGCTGCAGCGCCTGACGGAAAAGTACGGCATCGACATCGAGTATCACTGCAAGCCGCTCGGCGATACAGACTGGAACGGCTCGGGCATGCACTGCAACTTCTCGACCAAGTTCATGCGCGAAGTCGGCGGCAAGGCTTATTTCGAAGCGCTGATGGCGCAATTCGAAGCGAACCTGATGGACCACATCAACGTCTATGGCCCTGATAACGACAAGCGCCTGACCGGCAAGCATGAGACGGCTCCGTGGAACAAGTTCTCCTACGGTGTTGCTGACCGTGGCGCCTCGATCCGCGTCCCGCATTCCTTCGTCAAGAATGGCTATCGCGGTTATCTGGAAGATCGTCGTCCGAACTCTCAGGGTTGCCCCTACCAGATCGCTTCGCAGGTTCTGAAGACGATCTCGGAAGTTCCGACTGCCGGTTTTGCTTCGGCCGCGGCCTAAGCCAGCAATCTTGCGTTAGATTTGGTGGCGCCGGTCGACTGATCGGCGCCATTTCCTTGACTGGCGGCCCGCTGACACCGAATTTGCAGCGGAAGCGCCCTCGCAGGCGCCGCTGCGACCCATCCACCAAAATCACCCGGTGGTTGAAAAGTCCAGCCGGACAAGCATAATCCTTTTGCGTTGTCGGTGTTTGGTCCTATACTCTTGGCGGATCCTCCAATCGCGAGTTGCCGTGACAGGGAAACACAGCCACTTCCTCCGCTTGCTCGGAACGCCTGCGCTTTTTGCAGAGGGGCACGAGATTGCATTGCCGGAGAAGGCCTACGCGTTGCTTGCCCTCCTGTTGAGCGCGCCGCAATATTCCATGGACCGCGAGATCCTGCGCGGCATACTCTGGCAATCGGATCAATCCAAACAGCGTGCCGGCAGCTTGCGCCAGCTACTTGCGCGTGTCGATCGCAGCATTCCTGATGACATGCCACGCCTTGTCAAGACGACTAACAGCCATGTCTCGTTCAACGACGAGGGATGGATTGCTGACGTCCTGGTCTTGACCAATACGGCCGCGCCGTTGCCACGTCCTGCGTGGGATTTGCTTGGCGGCGATCTCCTCGAGGGGTTCAAGGCGCCGACGATTGAAGCGGAAGAGCGCATCGGTGTGGAGCGACAGCGCATCGCGGACCGTCGCGAAGCCCATATCATTTCACTGCTTGAAACGCCGGAAAAGCGAACCTCTGACGATGTCCTCTTCCTCGCGGGTCTGCTCGTCGAGGCCGACCCTGCGAACGAGGTCGCTTGCCGTGCGCTGATGAAAAGGCACGTTGACGCGGAAGATCTTGCAGCCGCGCGTCAGGCTTATTTTCGCTGCCGTAGCGAGCTGAAAACCGAATATGGTGCGGAACCGGATGGCGTGACGCAGGCCCTCGCGCAGGAACTCGGCATCATCGCTCCAGCAATGCTTGCCAGTTCGCCCATGACTGTGCCCGCGAACGCGCCCGCCGACCCGGTCGGGCAGCCGCGTGTCCTCATTTTGCCGCCGGATTCGATTTTGTCTGACCCGATGCTGCAGCGTGTGGGGCGAGCCTTGCTGGAGGAGGTAACGATCGGGCTGAGCCAGCAACGTGGCTTCAAGGTTATTGCCGCCCATACCAGTCTGGAAATCGTCAATCGCAATCTTGCGGGCATTGCTGCTCCGCCGCCGCCTGAACTGCGCTTTGACTATACGGTCTATGTCACCATCCATGGCCGTGATGACGACATTTATGCGACCTGCCGATTGACGAAGACCTCAACGGCCGAGGTGCTGTGGGCAATCGATCTGCCGCTCGCCATGCAGAAGGTCAATCACTCCTTCGGGCAGCTTGCGCGGCGTATCGTGATGACGCTTGCCGACACGATCGAGCGCCGCGAGCTCCTGGACATGACGCACGACGTCAACCCGTCGGCGTATCGGTTGTACCTTGAAGGAAAGCGTCTCGTTTCGAAGACGGATCTGCAGCATCTGCGGCAGGCGCGCAAATGGTTCAAATCGGCGCTGGCCCGCCACGACAGATTCTCATCCGCGCACGCCGGAATGGCGCGCGTACTCGGCATGGAGTGGCTGGTGCGCGGGATGAAGGACACGCAATTACTGGAGGACGCCGACCGGTCCGCCTGGCTTGCGCGCGACACCGACCCCAATAGCGGCCGGGCGATGCGTGAGTTGGGCTTTGTCGCTCTTTACCGTCGCCGCTTCAGCGACAGCCTCGATTTCTTCGCGGAAGCGCAGATGCTCAACCCGAATGACGCCGATATCCTCGCCGACCACGCGGATGCGCTTTTGCATGATGGACAGAGTGACAGGGCACTGGAGCTGAGCCTGGCGGCGATCAAGCTCAATCCGCTGCCTCCGGATTACTACTACTGGAACCTCGGTGGCATTCACTTCGTCCAGGAAAATTACGCAAAGGCGATCGAGGTTCTCGATCGCGTCAAGGATCGTCCGGCGACCTCGCGCCTCTTGGCCGCAGCACATGCGAAGAACGGCGACGTCAGGACCGCGTCGCGTTATGCCGCCATTGTCCTCGAAAATTTCCCGGATTTCCGTACCGATGACGTCTGGCAATTCGTGCCGGATCGCAATCCGGAGGACACGCGTCAGCTGATCGACGGTCTTCGCATCGCCGGACTGTCCTGAAGCGCTACAACTTCGGCGTTTTCCCTCTTTTCTGATGAAAATCTCGGTCACGCCGAAATAACGCCCGTTGGTGCATCTTCTCTGTGTCCGCAGCGCAATGCTGTTTTCAAACAGGAGATGAAACAATGACGACGACACAGATCAAGCCCGTTGCAGTCCGTCTTTCGGCAGCCGCTCAGGCCGTCCTGAAGCAGGAAGCAGTGCAGCTCGACACGAACGCGACGGCAAATATCGTTCACGCCCTGAAGTTCCGTTGAGGATTGATGCGAATGTCTGTTCAGACCGCACTCGAGCGCCTGGCGCAAGATCTCAGCCTCTCATCGGCCGGCATCAACAGCTATCACGACCGCTCGTTGACGCCTGGGCAGACATTCGCGGCGATCAAGCCGCATTTCAAGGAACTCGGTATTACAAGGGTAGGTCTGCTCACCGCGCTGGATCTCCTCGAGATCCCCGTTGCCTTTGCCACGCGACCGAACAGCTATACGCTTTCCGTCTTCCAGGGAAAGGGCATCGACGAGGAGGCGGCAATGACCTCGGCTGCGATGGAGGCGGTGGAGACGCGTGTTGCCGAGAGCCAGCCAAGCGACCTTGTCATTGCGACTGTCGCCGGCATGAGGGCTGAGCATGCGCCGATGATCGACCTTGATTCGGTGGCCCGTTGTGTCCCTTCGGAGATTGGTTCCGAGCCGATCGCCTGGGGCGAGGGCCTCGATATCATGTCCAACCGTCCCGTCTTCGTTCCCTGGCCGCTCGTCGGCCTCGACCATCGGGGCACCCGGCCGTCCGGTTTTGAGCAGTCGAGCGACGGTCTCGCTTCCGGAAACCGGCCGGCGGAAGCCGTGCTTCACGGTCTTTGTGAACTGGTTGAACGCGACGCATGGGCGCTGACGCAGTTGCGTCCCTATGAACAGCTGCGCGGCGCGCGGATTGATCCGATCGCGTTCGGCGACCCTGTGCTCGATATCATTGTCGATCGCATCCGGCGCGCTGGAATGCGTCTGTTGCTGCTCGACATGACGACCGATATTGGCGTTCCGAGCTTTCTGGCAGTTATCATTCCCGGCAATCTCGGCGAGCGCGTGGATGCCCGCTGGACCCATGTTTGCGGGGGATGCGGATGCCATCCTGATCCTGTTCGCGCGGCGCTGCGAGCAATCACCGAGGCCGCACAGAGCCGACTGACGGCGATTGCCGGCAGTCGTGACGACTTTTCCCCGCGTGTCTATCAGAGGCTCGATGATGGTGGCCCGATGCAAGAGCTCATCAATCTCTGCGACGAAGCCCCGGTTACTCCGAAATTCTCTCTCGAAGCTCCGCAGCGCACCATGCAGGAGAACATCGGGCGCATTCTCGATCGCCTCAGGTCGAGGGGCATCGATCAGGTGGTGGCCGTGCCGCTTTCCCATCCGGGTCTGCCGGTCTCGGTCGTTCGTATGATCGTTCCTGGCCTTGAGGTGGATGTCAGCGGCGAATTCATTCAACTCGGATTGCGGGCCGTGAGCGCCATGCAGGGAGCGAAGCAATGAAGGTCATTTTTGGCGGTCCGAGTTTTGGCGCCGACATCGATAGGCTTCGGGTCGAGAATCCGTCGGTCCTCTTTCGTGGGCCGGCTGCACGCGGCGACATATTTCAGGCGGTGCGAGATGGAGCGCATGCGATCGGGATTGTTGACGGCTACTTCGGGGAAGTGCCTTCTGTGTGGCACAAGGAAATCCTCTATGGGCTGCAGCACAATGTCATCGTTGTCGGAGGTGCCAGCATGGGCGCGCTTCGCGCAGCCGAATGCGACGCGTTCGGGATGGTTGGGGTCGGCACGATCTACGAGGACTATGCCGAGGGCCGCCTGATCGATGACGAGGCCGTCGCGCTCGTGCATGCGCCGGAAGAGCTCGGCTGGTTGCCGCTTTCGGTTCCGTGGGTGGATTTTCAGCCGACGATCGACGGTCTGTATCGGCAGGGCGCACTTTCGCCTGCCGAGCACAAGATGCTGTTGCTCGCAGGCCGTTCGATCCATTTCTCAGAGCGTACTTATCCCAAGGTCGTCGAAGGCTGCACCCTTTCGGGTGACGGCCGTGCCAAGGAGATCCTGCGGCTGATTCGCGCCGGAAAGGTCGAGCGCAAGCGTCAGGACGCCGAACTCGTCCTGCAATATCTGCTGGAGGTGAGGTTTGCTGCCCAGCCGCGTGACTGGGGCTTCGCCGCCACCTCGCATTGGGAGCTTTTGCGGGCGGAAGTCACAGGTGCTGTCACGCCTGTAACGCCCAAGTAACGCCGGACCTGAATGATGGATATCGCTGAAGCCCGGAAGGCTCATCATTGGAGAAGGCAGTGACAATGAACATTCTGACGCGGGACGAGGGAACGGGTAGCGAGTACGCGAGAATCTTCCGGTTGCTCTCGGCGGCAAAGGATGAGGCCCAGAAGCTCAAGCTGAACAATCTGATGCACTTGACCAACATGGCTCTTCTTCAGGTGGTCATCGACTGGGACGGGATTGACCCCGAACGGGAGCTCGACGTCAACCTCGAAAAGCTGATCGGCACCAAGACGCAGGTCGCAATGAAGGACGCCAGCGAGAATCTAGTGCTTCTCGACTGCCACTGACGGAGCGGGGTGACGTTGGGCCTTTACTCGCCGTCGTCCAGCTGTTCCATGCCGGCAATTGCCTGTACGAGCTTTACGATCTTCTTGCGAACATGCTCGTTCTTGATCGACAGGAAAGCGGCATTGAGCAGCACGCCGTCGCGGGAAACAACGAATTCCTCGCTGGGCGTTGGATTATCGTTAGCCGAGTTGGGGTTGACGTCCTCGAAGAAAGATCGGACGTCGACATCGAGGGCACCGGCAATTTCGACCAGCATGCTCGCGGAAACGCGGTTTGATCCCTTTTCATATTTTTGGATCTGCTGGAAGGTGACGCCGACCCGATCACCAAGTTCGGTCTGCGATACTTTACGCATCAGACGCTTTATGCGGATTGTCTTCCCGACGTGAACATCAACTGCATGGGGACCTTCCTTCATCGCTCTCTCCTTCCAACGCCGGTTGTTACGCGACTATTATGCCAGCAATCAACCTAACGGAGATAATTGAACGGATCAATTGCGTTGATGTGTTTTTTATCCCGCATAGAGAGCTTATGGGCAACATGTTGGATATTCGGCTTTCGCCCGATTTGCGAGGGGTTTAAATCGCAAATTTCCGTCACGGGGAGCAGCAACCACAGGTCGTGTGCTGCCGGCCGTTTTAAGTTGACGGATTCCTTCGCGTCGAGGCGCCGGCAATCCTGTGCATTGGCGAGCCTTTCCGCCTCCGAACTCCGGAGCGCTTTCGCGTCGCGATGTGGTATGCCACTGATAGATCAGTCGATACAGATGGATTCGTAGCTGCCGTGACGATCGGGTTTGCTCATGCCGAATTGATAGCCGTACTGGTTGCGGTGACCGGTGGCGAACCGCGTGTCATGACGATCCGATCCGGTGATGCACTGCCGTCCGGTCCGTTCGAAATGGGACATCGCACACTGCAAAGCGGTCTGCGTGAATGGGTTCAGGAACAGACGGGCCATCCGGTCGGCTACCTGGAGCAGCTCTATACCTTCGCCGACCGCGATCGAAACAACGAAATCCTGGGCGGTCGGACGATTTCGATCAGCTACCTCGGCCTCGTGCATGAGCAAGCGACGCCAGGCGGCGGCCGACCCGGCTGGCAGGGCTGGTATGGCTATTTTCCGTGGGAAGACTGGCGCACCGGGCGACCGGCGGTCCTCGACCACCTGGTCGACTGCCTTATGGCGTGGGCCGAGCGTGATCCGTCCCGTCGTGAGGATCGGATCCGCCGGGCAAATTTCGCCTTTGGGCTCGGCGAGGCCTCATGGAACGAGGATCTTGTATTGCAGCGTTACGAGCTCCTCTATGAAGCGGGCGTTGTGAACGAGTCGGGCTGTGCGGCCGAGACCAATCCGGGCCGGGCAATGTTCGCGGACCATCGGCGTATCCTTGCTACAGGCATTGCGAGATTGCGTGCGAAGATCAAATATCGCCCGGTCGTTTTCGAGCTGATGCCGGTGAGCTTTACGCTGCTGCAGCTGCAGCGCAGTGTCGAAGCGCTTGCCGGGCTGACGCTGCACAAGCAGAATTTCCGGCGGCTGATCGAGCAGCAGGAACTTGTCGAGGAAACCGGCGAGACGACGAGCGAAACGGGCGGACGCCCCGCAAAGCTTTTCCGTTATCGCCATGCTGTCCTGGAAGAACGCGCGCTCGCCGGATCAAAGCTGCCAATCTCCCGCAATTGACATATACTCATAACGAGAATATCTATGCGCTCTAGATATGCTCTGATTGAGTATAAATAGGAGCCGGCCATGAACCCCAGCGTTTCCGCATCATCGCTCTACGAGCGCGTTCGTCGCGTCATCCCCAAGGCGGAGTGGATGTCGTTCGAAGACGACGTCGAGGCGATCCTTGAGCTGAAGCGGCGGCGAAACGCCGTCATTCTTGCGCATAACTATCAAACGCCGGAAATCTTCCACGGGGTTGCCGATATCGTCGGCGACAGCTTGGCACTGGCGCGCAAGGCGATTGACGTCGAGGCGGATATCATCGTGCTTGCCGGCGTGCATTTCATGGCCGAAACGGCCAAGCTCCTCAATCCCGACAAGACGGTGCTCATCCCGGATATGGGGGCCGGTTGCTCGCTGGCGGATTCGATCACGCCCGAGGATGTGGCGCTTCTACGCCAGGCCCACCCCGGCGTGCCTATCATTACCTATGTGAACACCTCGGCGGCCGTGAAGGCGGCATCGGACATTTGCTGCACATCGGGAAATGCCAGGCAGGTTGTCGAGTCGCTCGGCGTGCCGCGCGTGCTGATGATTCCAGACGAGTATCTCGCCCGAAACGTCGCCCGCGAAACGTCGGTCGAGGTGCTTGCCTGGCATGGTCACTGTGAGGTCCATGAACTGTTCACGGCGGATGATGTCAGGCAGCTTCGTGAGAATTATCCCGGGGTGACGGTGCTGGCGCATCCAGAATGTCCTCCGGATGTCGTGGCCGAGGCGGATTTTGCCGGGTCGACGGCAGTGATGTCGGATTTTGTCGGGCAGCAGCGTCCGGCCCGTGTCGTGCTCCTCACCGAATGCTCGATGAGCGACAACGTCGCTGTGAACCATCCCGATGTAGAGTTCATCCGCCCCTGCAACCTTTGCCCGCACATGAAACGGATCACGCTCGCCAACATTCGCACTGCACTCGAGGAAAACCGCCACGAGGTCACCGTCGACCCTAAAGTTGCCGTTTCCGCAAGGCGTGCGGTCGAGCGGATGCTTGCGATATGACCGCGCTTCTCGGGTCATTGAGCGGGCAGGTCGTCGTCGTGGGAAGCGGGCTCGCCGGTATGATGACGGCGCTGACGCTGGCGCCGCAGCCGGTTGTGCTCATTACCCGCGGCGCCATTGGTGCGCAGACCTCGAGCGCCTGGGCGCAAGGGGGGATTGCCGCAAGCCTTGGCGAGAATGACAGCACCGAGTTGCATCTGTCTGATACACTTGCTGCCGGCGACGGCCTGTGCGACCTGCAAGCCGCATCCGAGATCATCGAAGAGGGGCCGGCCGTCATCGCCGCCCTGGAGCGCGCCGGCGTTTCTTTTGATCAGGACAGTCAGGGTCGCCTGGTCCTTGGCCTTGAGGCGGCACATTCGCGTCGACGCATCGTGCATGTGTCCGGGGATGGGTCGGGTGCTGCGATCATCGCCGCACTGGTGCAGGCAATCGCCAACACGCCCTCGATTACCACGCTCGATGCATCCGAGGTGCGCTCGCTTTTGAGCCATGACGGATCTGTCACCGGTGTGGTCATCAGCCGGGGAGGGCAAACCGCTGCCATCATGACCAACCGGGTGGTGTTGGCCACAGGTGGGATCGGCGGACTCTACGATGCCACGACCAATCCCATTTGCAATTTCGGTCAGGGGATCGCGCTGGCGGCAGGGGCGGGGGCCAGGCTTGCCGATATGGAATTCGTGCAGTTTCACCCGACCGGCCTTGACTCTGCGCGACGGCCCTTGGCGCTTGTCAGCGAGGCTGTGCGCGGCGAAGGAGCTGTTCTCGTCAACGACAGGGGGGAGCGCTTCATGACCGGGTTCGACGGCGCCGAGCTTGCTCCGCGCGACGTCGTTGCGCGCGCCATCAGCGACGAGCTCTCGCTGGGGCGGCGTGTCTTTCTCGACGCCCGTGCTGCGCTCGGCAATCGCTTTGCCTCCCGCTTTCCAACGATCTATGCACTCTGTCAGGACGCCGGAATCGACCCGGCAATCGATCTCATTCCAGTGCGCCCCGCCGTCCACTACCACATGGGCGGTGTTGCGACCGATTTGACGGGGCGCAGTTCGGTCCCCGGTCTTTGGGTCATCGGAGAAGCCGCCTCGACCGGACTGCACGGCGCCAATCGTCTGGCCAGCAATTCGCTGCTCGAGGCGGCAGCCCTCGGTATTCGGGCCGCCCGTGATATTGGAGCGACATTGCCGGGCACCGTTCGGTCGGCTCCGGCAGTCTCAGCCGGGCCGGCACCGGATGCGTCTACGGTGCGCGCGATCGTGTCGCGTCACCTCGGCGTGCTGCGCAATGCTGGGGCTCTCCAGGGTGCGATTGCCACCCTGCTGCCGCTCGCGGAATCCGACGGACCCGCTGCTGACCCGGCGATCGTTGCATTGACAATTGCCGTCTTCGCAATGCTGCGCAAGGAAAGCCGCGGAGCGCATGCCCGCACCGATTTTCCGCTGAAGCTGCCTGTCGCCGAACGTCGCTTCATGACATTTGCCGATGTGCTCGATGTCGCACATGCCGCCACCCATTCTTTCGCCCGGAGTGCCTGATATGTCCCTTGCCCCGTTGCCACGCCTTATTATCGAACCGATGGTGCGGACAGCCCTCGTTGAGGATCTCGGCCTTGCCGGCGACATTACCTCGGCGGCGGTCATCCCCGCCGATCATCGCTCGTCTCTGATTATGGTGGCGCGGCAGCCCGGCGTCGTCGCCGGCCTGGATGCGGCTGAACTCGCCTTCCAGCTGGTCGAGCCAACGATCACCATGGCCCGTTATATGGAGGATGGATCCCCGGTCAGGCCCGGTGACATCATCGCGGAGATCACTGGACCATCGCGTGGGTTGCTGACGGGGGAGCGCACGGCGCTGAACTTTCTTGGACATCTGTCCGGCATTGCGACGGTGACGGCAAGATTGGTTGAGGCGGTCAGGGGCACGAAGGCGTCGATTGCCTGCACCCGCAAGACGACACCTGGGCTGCGGGCCCTGGAAAAATACGCGGTGCGCGCCGGCGGGGGCATGAACCATCGGTTTGCGCTTAATGATGCCGTCCTGATCAAGGACAATCACGTGGCGATTGCCGGCGGCGTGGCCGAGGCGATCCGTCGTGCCCGCGCAGGCGTTGGGCACATGGTCAAGATCGAGGTCGAAGTGGATACGCTCGAGCAGCTCGGTGAAGCGATGCGAGAGGGTGCTGATGCGGTCTTGCTCGACAATATGACGCCGGCGCAGCTGCGGGAAGCCGTCGTAATCGTCGACGGTCGCGCGATCACCGAAGCGTCGGGAAGAGTAACGCTTGCAACGGTTGCCGCCGTCGCCGCCTCAGGCGTCGACCTCATCTCTGTTGGCTGGTGTACGCACAGCGCGCCGACGCTGGATATCGGGCTCGACGTGCAAGGCTGACCGATATCGTTGGCAATTCGTCGCGTGTCATGATTTCTGCGGCGCGAGGTTCTTTCCTTTACCTGAATAGTCGAAGGATGCGCGCTTCCTTTTGAAGCGATCGAGCATCCTGCGGAGGTGTTCGGGGTTCTTTTCGGCGAGCAGGCGGGTAGAAGCCCTTGGGAGTTCTTCGACCCTTGCCTGGTCATCCTTGAAAGCCGCTATATCGTCATCATTGTCGCAACAATGCCAAGGTCGCGACGAGCTGACCCGCGTAAAGCTGAGCGAGGTTACGGGTCTGCTCATCCCTGGATCGCTCCGCCTCGCCGAGATAAAAATCAAGAAGCAGTTCTGCTAGCGCAGTGGGTGGGATATCTGCCACCCCCACCGAGTTCTCAAACTTCAATATGCGTCCCCCGAAGGCTGCAACCCGCTGCGCCCAGCCGTTCTGTCGCAGTGTCGTTGGCACTCGCGAGGGCGGATGATTATTTTGAACTAATGTCCGAAGGTGAGCGTCAAGTCTGGTTTCAAGTTCGCGCAGGAGGATCGTTTCAGTCTGCGCGTGCTTCTGGAGATGGAAGGCCAAACGCCGTTCGCGGCGTAGAACAGAGACGTGCCCGAGCTCCTCGCGCGCCATACGTTCCGCCGCTTCGGCAATCTCCTGTGTCGGAGCGTGGGCGGAAACATACGTCCAGAAGAGGAAGGCCCGTTCCTCGTTTCGCACAGCGACCGAAAAGGCCCGATAGGCCGAAAGCAGCGCGGGGTCCGTGAGGTTCATACCCTCATCGTCAAAGACGTCCTCCGGTTCCGAGCCCGCAGCAACGCTGGCCATTCCCATTTGACCTGACCAATCCTCTACGGAAGCAAGATGGCCACGTTCCTCTGCAGCCAGGCGTTCGAACACGGCAACCAGGTCGGGCATTCGCGATCGACGCATATGGTCCGCCAGCGTCTCGTAGCCAGCAATGGCTTCGGTCTCCATAGCCTTCGCCGTTGCCAGCAACTCGGGCATCGAACGGATGGTTATCGGTTCTCTTGGCAATTCTGTCATGGTTCGCTCCTGAGACGCGCCGTCTTGCGGAAACGGTTATCAGAAGGAAAGATTTTCCCGTTTGATACATGTCAAAGATGGGCTGCTGCGTCGCGACTACACCTTTCACCGTAAACCGCCAACGTGGGTGTACGGGGAAGAATGCTTTTGAAATCGAGACCTTGGCTGCAAGCCTGCTTGCAAGCGCTACTCGTGCTTGCTGCAATCTGGTTTTCTGCCGTTGCTTGCAGCGCCGCTGATCAGCTTGCGACCTACATCCAAAAGGTAGAGCCCTCAGAACTTTTCGAGGGAGCGGACAGCTTTGGCCCGCCGCAGGGAGAGCCTCCGATCGCCCCGGTGTTCCGCGGGAGCGAGGTCCTCGGTTACGCCTACCTGAATTCGGACTTCACGGCGTCCGCCGGCTATTCCGGAAAGCCAATCCACATCGTGGTTGGCATTGCGGCCAATGGCGTTATTCGCGGTATCAAACTCGTCGATCACAAGGAACCGATCGTCCTCATTGGCATTCCGCAGGCCCGTGTCGTCGCGGCATTGAATTCGATCATCGGCAAAGACCTCGGACGTGTCGCCGCTGGCCTCGATCGTCCTCCTCAGGTCGACATCGTCAGCGGTGCGACAGTGACCGTCTTGGTCATGGGGGATAGCGTAGTCCGCTCGGCCGTGAAGCTTATTCGTGCCCATCGGCTCGACAGTCAGCAGCCAACCGCTGGAACGTCGGTCGCAACGGAAGTCAAGCGTGTCGACGAGGCGAAGGTAGGCACGCAGGATTGGGAAACGCTCCTTGGAGACGGTTCGATCCGCAGCCTGCGGCTGACAGTGGGTGAGGTCTCGGAGGCTTTCCGCACATCGAATAAGGACGCGGCTGCCGCAAGACCGGAAGCGACGCCCGAAACCGAACGGTTCATTGATCTCTACGTTGCTCCGGTCAGCGTTCCAATCATTGGCCGCAGCCTGCTCGGTGACACCCTGTATGAACGGCTTCGCAAGCAACTGCAGCCGGATCAGGCAGCAATCCTCGTTGCCGGCGACGGGGCTTACTCTTTCAAGGGGTCAGGATATGTGCGCGGCGGGATCTTCGATCGGATCGAACTCCTTCAAGACGGGCAAGGTGTCAGATTCCACGACCACGACCATACCCGCATCCCGGCGCTCGCAGCAGCCGGCGCACCCCGACTGAGGGAAATCGCCCTCTTCGCCGTTCCCAAGGATTTCACCTTCGACGTAACCGAACCCTGGGAGCTTCAGCTCCTGGTACAGCGCGCCGGCGAGGGCACACAGAAGGCCGTGCTACCCTATAACCTCGGCTACTCGCTCCCCACACCCTATGTGAAGGTCGAGAAAGCAAGCCAGACGCCTGCCGCCGCCCCGGTCTCCACAGCGCCGCGCGTGCCGCAGCCGGAAGCAACCGTCGACGAGGGCGAAGCTCCGCTCTGGATATCGATATGGCAGGGAAGCCGCATCAAGATCGCGATAACGATCGGTGCGCTTTTGACGTTGACGGCAATCTTCTTCTTTCAGGACTGGCTTGTCCGCCGGCCGAAACTGTTCGCCTACGTCCGGAACGGCTATCTGTTATTTACTCTTGTTTGGCTGGGGTGGTTCGCCAACGCGCAGCTTTCGGTCGTCAATGTTTTTACCTTTGCCAATGCTCTCGTGACGGGGTTCAATTGGCAGTTCTTCCTGGCAGCCCCGCTCATTTTCCTGCTCTGGGCAGCGGTCGCGGCGGCGCTCTTGTTCTGGGGCCGCGGCCCTTTCTGCGGGTGGCTTTGCCCGTTCGGTGCACTGCAGGAGCTTACCAGTAACGTCGCCAAGAAGCTCAAGGTGCCGCAGGTCAAGCTGCCGTGGGGTCTGCACGAGCGTCTCTGGCCATTGAAGTACATCATTTTCCTCGGTCTCTTCGGCCTTTCCTTCTATTCGATGGCGCTTGCCGAGACGCTCTCCGAGGTAGAGCCGTTCAAGACTGCGATCATCCTGAAGTTTGCACGCCAGTGGCCGTTCGTGCTGTTCGCGGTCACACTTCTGGTCGCCGGACTCTTCATCGAGCGCTTTTACTGCCGTTACCTGTGCCCGCTGGGCGCAGCGCTCGCCATTCCTGGGCGGATCAGGATGTTCGAGTGGCTGAAGCGTTGGCCTGAATGCGGCTCGCCGTGCCAGCGTTGCGCGAAGGAATGCCCGGTTCAGGCCATTCATCCCGAAGGTCAGATCAATGTGAACGAGTGCATTTACTGCATGCACTGCCAGGAGCTGTACCAGGACGACCACCGCTGCCCGCACATGATCCAGGTCCGCCTCAAGCGCGAGAAGTTCATGGCGCTGTCGACACCTGAATCCAGAGGAGAGGTCACCACCAAGAAGAAGGTCGAGGTTACCTACAAGGGTAGTCCAATCAAGAAAGCAGATTCCGCGTCGGATCAGCCGGCGTGAACATACCCACCAAGGAGACGCAAATGACAACTGAAGAAAAGCATCCATTGTTCAACAGACGGCAACTTTTGGGGACGACTGCTTTCGCGGCGGCAGCCGGCGCGGCCGGGGTCGGTGGCGCTCTGACGCTTTCCGGAGCCACGGCTACGGCGGCGCGCGCGGAAGGCTTGAACCATGAGGTCAAGCCTGGCGAACTCGACGAATACTACGTGTTCGTGTCCGGAGGGCAATCTGGCGAAATCAGAGTGGTTGGTCTCCCATCCATGAGAGAACTCATGCGTATCCCGGTTTACAACCGCTGCAGCGCGACCGGCTGGGGTCTTACCAACGAAAGCCGCAAGGTACTCACGGACGGTCTGCTTCCTCAAACGCGCGAATTCTTGTCCACTCGCGGCGGTGTCTACCACAACGGCGATCTGCACCATCCGCATCCCTCCTTTACCGACGGGACCTACGATGGGCGCTACCTGTTTGCCAATGACAAGGCAAACACGCGCGTCTGCAGAATCCGTCTGGACGTCATGAAGTGCGACAAGATCATCGAACTTCCGAACCAGCACACGGTCCACGGACTTCGTGTGCAGAAGTACCCCAAGACAGGATATGTGTTCTGCAACGGCGAAGATCGCGTTCCGATCCCGAACGACGGCAAGATTCTCGACGATACCAAGCAGTACCACGCTGTCTTCACGGCCGTCGACGGCGAAACGATGAAGGTTGCCTGGCAGCTCATCGTCGATGGCAATCTCGACAACGTCGATGCCGACTATCAGGGGAAGTACTGCTTTGCGACCTGCTACAACTCCGAAGAAGGCGTCAATCTTCCGGAGATGATGGCGAAGGACCAGGACTGGGTCGTCGTCTTCAATCTCAAGAGGATCGAAGATGCCGTCGCGCGGGGCGACTTCAAGGAGATCGGTGGCGTTCCCGTTCTCGACGGCCGCCACGGCTCCGCCTACACGCGTTACATCCCGGTTTCGAACAGCCCGCATGGCATGAACACGGCTCCGGACGGAATACATGTCGTCGCCAACGGAAAGCTGTCTCCTACCGTCACAGTATTCGACGTTCGCAAGTTCGATGACCTGTTCGAGGACAAGATTCAACCGCGCGACACGGTCGTCGCCGAGCCTCAGCTTGGCCTCGGGCCGCTCCATACGGCCTATGACGGGCGCGGCAATGCCTACACCACCCTGTTCATCGACAGCCAGATCTGCAAGTGGAACATTGAAGACGCTATCCGCGCCTTCAAGGGCGAGAAGGTCGACCCGATCCGTCAGAAGCTCGACGTTCAATATCAGCCGGGTCACAACCACACATCAATGGGCCAGACCAAAGACGCGGACGGAAAGTGGCTCATTTCGCTGAACAAGTTCTCGAAGGATCGCTATCTTAACGTCGGCCCCCTGAAGCCGGAGAATGATCAGTTGATCGACATTTCCGGCGACAAGATGGTTCTCGTTCACGACAATCCCACCTTCGCCGAACCACACGACGCGACCATCGTTCATTCGTCGAAGATCAATCCCGTAAGTGTCTGGAAAAGGGACGACGTCTTCTTCGCCGATGCAGTCGCTCAGGCCAAGAAGGACAACATCGACCTCCTGTCGGACTCCCAGGTTATCCGGGATGGAAACAAGGTGCGGGTCTATATGACGTCGGCGGCCCCGGCGTTTGGCCTTGAATCATTCAATGTCAGGCAGGGCGACGAGGTGACCGTCTACGTTACCAACATCGATGACGTGGAGGATCTTACTCACGGCTTCTCGATCGTAAACTACGGTATCCAGATGGAGGTCGCGCCGCAGGCGACCGCGTCGGTGACCTTCACCGCCGACAAGCCAGGCGTCTATTGGTACTATTGCTCGTGGTTCTGCCATGCGATGCATATGGAGATGCAGGGCCGCATGCTCGTTGAACCAAAGGCAGCATGATGCCGCCGCTTGGCAAAATAGCACTCCTCGGAATGGCGGTCGCAACGACCGCCATTCCGGCCCATGTTCGCGCCGCAGAATTCCAGCTTGCGGCAGCGGATGCCTCAACCGTTCAACGTGTCCTTGATGCCGCCACAGATGGAGACATCGTACGGCTGTCCCCTGGCCGGTATGCCGGACCGTTGACTGTCAGCAGGCAGATCGTGCTGGAAGGGCAGTCTGGCGCGGCCGTCGTGGGCAATGGCAAGGGAAGCGTGATCACGATCACGGCGCCAGGAGCCGTTGTGCGAGGTCTTGAGATTGAAGGATCCGGCTCTGATCTGTCTGCGCTCGATTCCGGGGTGTTTGTAAGCCAGAGCGCTGACCATGCGGTGGTCGAAGACAACACGATCAAGGGAAACCTGAACGGTGTCTATCTGCACGGTGCCGCCGGTTCCGTCGCCCAACGCAACCGGATCATCGGAATGGCGTCGGGTCGAATGAGCGAGGCCGGCAATGGCGTCTCACTGTGGAACGCCCCGGGAGCAATGATCGTGGACAATGACATTAGCCTCGGCAAGGACGGCATCTCGACGAACGCGAGCAAACGCAACGTCTTCAAGGGAAACCGCTTCCGCGACCTGCGGTTCGCCATCCACTACATGTACACCAACGACAGCGAAATCAGCGACAACGTCTCGGTGGGCAACCTGGTCGGCTTTGCCATCATGTTTTCGAACCATCTGAAGATCACCGGAAATGTCTCCGACGGCGACCGGGATCACGGATTGCTCCTCAACTTTGCCAACGGCTCGACCATAAGGCAAAACAGGGTCACCGGCCGCCTCCAGCCATCAGATCGATGGCTGTTGGGTGGAACAAGGGCTGACGCCAGCGACATGCCTGGCATCGAGACGCGACTTGCCGAAGGGCAGGGGACGCAGCTCGGACCGGAGAAGTGCGTGTTCATTTACAACGCAAACCGGAATGTCCTTGAAGACAACGTGTTTGAGAACTGTGCGATCGGCATACATTTTACAGCCGGTTCCGAAGGAAATGCCATTGCCGGCAATGCGTTCGTAGGCAACCGGAATCAGGTAAAGTACGTCGGGTCACGTTACCTCGATTGGTCGAAGAATGGTCGAGGTAACTACTGGAGTGACAATCCCGCGTTCGATCTCGATGGCGACGGGATAGCAGACAGTCCCTATCGCCCCAATGACATCATCGACACCGTTCTTTGGACAGCCCCGCAGGCCAAGGTTTTGACCACAAGTCCCGCGGTTCAGATCATCCGATGGGCGCAGTCCCAATTCCCTTCGCTCCTGCCGGGCGGCGTGGTTGACAGCAAGCCCCTGATGGGGCCGCCCGTACCCTTGGAGAATGCACGATGACGGCGACAATTTCTCTCGAACACGTTTCGAAATTTTATGGCGATACCGCCGCGATCAACGATGTTTCGTTTTCCCTTGGCGAGGGAGAGCTGGTTGCACTTGTCGGTCACAATGGAGCCGGCAAGACGACGTTGATCAAAGCGATCCTGGGGCTTCTTCGACCGACCGACGGAAAGGTGCGCGTCCTTGGCGAGGACCCGGTTTCAGGGAACCTGGTCGTGCGCAGGGAGGTCGGATATCTCCCCGAGAGTGTCACTTTCCATCTGGCGCTCACTGGACGTGAGGTTCTGTCATTCTATGCGAAGCTGAAGCGCGTGCCGGCAGATCGATGGCGAAATCTCTTCGATCAGGTCGGCCTGGCGCAGAACGCTGCCGACAGGACGGTAAGGACCTATTCGAAGGGAATGCGCCAACGATTGGGCCTGGCACAGGCACTTCTCGGAGAGCCACGCCTTCTCCTCCTGGACGAACCCACCAGTGGATTGGATCCAGCACTACGACGCAGTTTCTACGATCTCATCCTCGACTTCCAGAAGAAGGGAACGACCGTACTTCTCTCCTCCCACGCCCTCAGCGAGCTTGAGGAAAGGGCCGAACGCGTCGTTATCATCAACGGCGGTAACAAGATCGCCGACGGAACGCTTGACGAACTGCGGCGGATTGCCTGCCTGCCGACCCAGATCCGGTTCAAGCCGAGCAGCGAGTCCGCTGCTCACTCGTGGTTTGACGGGCCGGTGCGATGGACCGAGCGCAAGGATAAATTTCTGGAAGCCAGTGTCGACCATAGCGAGAAGATCGCGGTTCTGTCGGCTGTAACATCCGATCCGGCTGCACTGACCAGCATGACTGTCATCGAGCCGACACTCGATGACGTCTATGCGCATTTCCTCCAACGACAGGGAAGAAAGCCGTGAACAATATCGTGATCATTGCCCGAAAGGAGATCCAGGAGGGGTTGAGAAACCGCTGGGTCATCGCGGTGACCTTGCTACTTGCGTCCCTGGCGCTGACGCTTTCGTTTCTGGGCAGTGCGCCGACCGGCAACGTCGGCGCGGGCCGTTTGGATATCGTCATCGTCAGTCTTGCCAGTCTCACGATCTTTCTTGTTCCCCTCATTGCCTTGCTGCTTTCGCATGATGCGATCGTTGGAGAACTGGAGCGTGGAACACTTCTCCTGCTTCTGAGCTATCCGGTAGCGCGTAGCCAGATTGTGTTCGGAAAATTCCTGGCGCACATACTCATACTCTCGTTCGCCACTCTGTTGGGCTACGGCGCGGCGGGTCTGGCGCTCGTTGTCGCCGGGACGCCGACCACTGCGGAGAGTTGGACGGCGTTCGGCGCCATGATTGGATCCTCGATCCTGCTTGGATCGGTCTTCACCGCTATCGGATATCTTGTCAGCGCGACTGTCAGCCAGAGGAGCACGGCCGGGGGCATCGCCTTGGGAGTATGGCTGTTTTTCGTCATCATCTACGACATGGGTTTGCTGGGTGCGATCGTGTCGACGAAGGGCGTTGGATTTTCGCCGGGGCTGCTAAGCATACTTCTGATGGCCAATCCGACCGATGCCTACCGTCTGCTCAACCTGGGATCGGAAACGGCCGGCTCTGTCTCGGCACTGTCCGGTCTCGCAGCGAGTTCGAAGCTGTCTCCGACCGTCCTGATGGCATCCTTGGCCTTATGGGTTGCCGTCCCTCTATCGTTGGCCATGCTTCGTTTTTCCAGGAGAGAACTTTGAACCGCTCGTTCGCAATATCAGTCGTCCTTATGGCATCTCTGTTAAGCGCTTGCGAGAAGGCCGAGACCATCGTGCCTCCTCCGTTGGAGCTTACCTCCGATGCAGTGGATCATTTCTGCGGCATGAACGTGCTGGAGCATGCGGGGCCGAAAGGACAGGTTCTCCTAAAGAATGGCGGAAAGCCGGTCTGGTTCAGTTCGTCGCGTGATGCAGTTGCGTTTACCCGGCTTCCGGAAGAACCAAAGGACATTGCTGCAATCTACGTATCGGACATGAGCCACGCTACAAGTTGGGAAGCGCCGGGAAGTCAAAACTGGGTTGAAGCCGATCGCGCATTCTTCGTTGTGGGAAGCAAGGTTCATGGCGGGATGGGCGCACCGGAAACCGTTCCTTTTTCCGTTCGGGCAGACGCCGAAGAGTTTGCGAAAAAGAACGGCGGCAGAATTTCGATCCTCGGGGAAATCAAGGATCAGGATGTTCTCGGAACGTCTACCAGCGCACCCGCGAGCTCGGAGATTGAAACCAATGGTTAGAGCCGTCACCAGGCGACGTGCCATAGGAATTATCGCAGCGGCAGCCGGACTTCCGCTGCTTTACTCCAGCTCCCCCGCGAAAGCCAACGCGCCGGTCGTCGTCTGGACCGGTCAAGCACTCGGAGCGCCGGCCAAGCTGGTCCTGCATCACGGCAATATGGCCAAGGCTCGGCGGTTAATAGATGAGATCGTTCTTGAAGTTGCTCGGCTAGAAGGAATTTTCAGTCTGTATCGCGACGATTCGATCCTCGCGGAACTCAATCGGGTAGGTGGGGTTGCCGTGTCTTCGCCAGAGATGGTGTCCTTGCTCGACCAGTGTCTGCGGGTCTGGGAAAGGACCGGCGGGTTGTTCGATCCTACCGTGCAGCCGCTATGGGAGGTGTATCGCGATCACTTTGCATCGGGGCATGGAGATGAATTCGGACCCAGCCAGACCAAGCTGAACAGGGCTCTCGGCAAGGTCGGCTTCGAAGCCGTAAGGTATGGCTCGGACCGCATCGCCTTCGCCGAGCGGGGAATGGCGATGACCCTGAATGGCGTTGCCCAGGGGTTCATTACCGATCGAGTAGCCTATATGTTGCGGAACGAAGGCTTCGACAGTTGCCTTGTGAACATGGGTGAGGAACGGGCGGTCGGCGCACAATCGGATGGAACGCCATGGCATGTCGGGTTGGCCACAACCGAAGATAGCCTGGATCCCGATGCGGTGCTGTCCATCGTAAATCGGGCGGTCGCCACGTCCAGCCCGACTGGCTTCGTCTTCGACGAAGACGGCAAATTCGGGCACATCCTCCACCCTAAAACGGGCAGCGCGCCGATGGCCTATCGGAGAGTAACCGTTATCGCTGATGACGCGACCACGGCAGATGCGTTGTCGACAGCATTTAACCTTATGGACGTGAATTCAATAAGATCCGTATTGAAGGACTGGCCCGGAGCCTCTGCCGACCTGGTCGAACCAACTGGCGAAAGGCACCGGATCTAGGCGCTAGATTCATGGCGGGTCGCCGCTCTGCCAGCCCTGGCATTGGTCAAACCTGGTCGAGTAGGGTGAGAACGTCGCCGAACGTCATGTGGGCCAACCGTTTGCTGCAGGAGAATTGTCCTTCAAGGCGCAGCGAGATTTAGGTCATGATCCGCGACAGCTAGGACTTGGCGGAAAGCGCGCTCAATTCTTCGAGATCGAGGTCTCGTTCGAGTTCGTGCAGCGTTTCGTCGTCGATATCACCGGCGCGGTGAAGACGGATCAGTTCACGGCGTCCGGTGGCGATCGCCGCCAGAACGACATCGAAATGGGCATGGAGCAGAACGTCGTGGTGTTCCGTTTTCTGGATATAGTCGACGATCACCTTGGCCCTGAGTTGATAGCGCTCCAGCAGACGAGGATGGATGAGATTGCCTTCGGTGTCATAGGCCCTGTCCTTTACGGTCGCCAATTGCGCCTGAGCCATGGCGGCTTCGGCCTGGCTCAGGTTGAGGCGCGCCTTTTCCGACTCCGGCTCGATCAGCTTTGCCCATTCGATCAGGCGCCCCAGTGTCGTGCCCTGGACCAGTACGGTCCCGACAATGACGGCGAACGATGTCACCAAAATGAAATCGCGGCCGGGAAAGCCCTCGGGCACGCTCAGCGCCAGGGCAAGTGTAACCACACCGCGAACGCCCGCCCAGCTCAGAACGACTGAAGCGCGCGCGCTGAGCGGCGTGTATCGCTTAAGGCCCAAGACCTTGCAGAATTCGACCACAAGGTTTGATCCAAAAACCCAAGCGAAGCGCGCAAGCGTAAGTGCGACCAGGACCGCGAGCATCGGCAATCCCATGGTGGCGATCACGACGCCGAAGCCACCGCCACGTTCGACCACGCCTCGCAAGGATGACCCGATCAGCATGAAAACCGAGGCTTCCATCAGAAAGATCATCACAGTCCAGAACGAAGTGCCGCGCATGCGCGCCGAGGCCGAAAAGACGGTATGCTGATACCAGCCCGCGATCAGGCCCGTCGTCACGGTGGCGATGACGCCGGAAACATGGATCATTTCGCCGAGCATATAGGAAATCCAGGCGAGCAGGGTTGTGGCCGCTATGATCAGGTATTCGTCGTTCAGGCGGCGGACAAACACCACCCATACCGTCCCGATGGCTATGCCGACGGCGGCGCCGCCGAGCGCCAGCAGGAAGAAACTTCCCATCGCCTCGGCCGTGCTGAAGGCACCCGTGACGCCGGCGGCAATGGCGAACCGGAACAGCACCAAACCGCTTGCATCATTGAGCAGGCTCTCGCCCTCGAGCAGGATTTGAAGGCGGCGGGGCAGCTTGACCCGTTGCAGCACGGCGCGAGCGGAGATCGCATCGGGTGGTGACACGATCGCCCCGAGAACCGCGCAGGCCGCCCATGGCAAGGAAGGAAAGAGGAAGTGGACCGCGACTGCCACGACGGCGCAGGTGAAAAATACCGCGCCGACGGCAAGCGAAGCAATGCCGATCATGTGGCGGCGCAGCCGGCCGAGAGCGATGAACCAGGCACCGTCCATCAACAGTGGTGGCAGGAAGATGACGAGTACCAGATCGGGATCAATGGCAATGGCTGGCAGACCCGGCAGAAAGGCAAGCAGTGCACCTCCGGCGAGCAGCGCGACGGAGGGCGGCAAGCCAAACCGGTGAGCAGCATAATGCAACGCGATGATCGCCAAGAACATCACGATCACCAGCTCGAACAAGTGAGTTGGGTCCATTAAGCGCTGCCTGATTTCCACCCGATGGTCTATTACAATGCGCGTTTGCTCGAAATGCAATCGCCCGGGCATGCCTGTCGCATCCAGCACGCCAAGGCTCCACTGGATTCTGCATTGCCACGGGAGGAACCGTGAGGCATATGGATCCGGCAAATGGGCATGCGCCGAGCCGGCCGCGCTGCCAGCGGTCCCTGACGGAAAGATTTTCCATCGAGGAACAGATAAATGGAACGATCCGCACTCGTGACCGGCGAGCGCCCAGCTATTTTGCGGCCAATAGGCGGCTACCAAGCGCGGTTGCCCGTTAGGCACTAGTTTGTGGAGATATGCATATGAATTTCATTGCTCGCCGTGCGAAATTGCTTGGCACCGTTTTTACCCTGGGGTTGTTGATCGGTGCGCCGGTCCATGCCGAAACACCGCCGAACGTTCTGGTCGTTGCCCAGTCGATTGATGACGCCGTTAGCTTCGACCCGGCTGAGGGCTTCGAGCTCACCACCGTCCAGTCCTTCAACAATCTCTACCAGCGCCTCGTTCAGTCAAATCGTGATGACGGCACCAAGATCGATCCGGCGCTTGCCGCCTCCTGGGAAGCCGGCAGTGACGGCAAGAGCCTGACCTTTGCGCTCGCCGACGCGAAGTTCGCCTCCGGTAACCCGGTGCGCCCGGAGGACGTGATCTTCTCGCTGACGCGCGCCGTCAAGCTCAACAAGTCGCCTGCCTTCATCCTGAACGAGCTCGGCTGGAAGGCCGATAATGTCGATGCTGCCGTCACCAAGGTTGATGACAAGCATGTGAAGCTCACCTGGACGGCCGATGTCGGCTCAGGCTTCGCGCTGTCGCTACTGACGGCGCCGATCGCCTCGATCGTCGACGAGCAGACCGTTGCCGCAAATGCAAAGGACAACGATTTCGGCAATGCATGGCTGAAGACCAATTCGGCTGGCAGCGGTGCCTACGCGATCGGCACCTACACGCCCCACGAGGCGCTGGTGCTCCAGGCCAATGCCAATTCGAACGACAAGCCGAAGCTCGAGAGTGTCATCATCCGCAACGTGCCGGACGTCGGCGCCCGCCGCCTGCTCGTTGAGCAGGGCGATGCCGATATCGCCCGGGGCCTCTCTGCCGACCAGATTGAAGCGCTGAAGGATAAGAGCGGCATTCAGGTCCTCTCTGTTGCCTCGGCCCGCACCGACTACATCCTCCTGAACAGCAAGGCGAACGAGACGCTCGGCAATCCGGCGTTCTGGGAGGCTGCGCGTTACCTTGTGGATTATGACGGCATTGCCAAAAACCTGCTGCGTGGCCAGAGCACCGTTCATCAGTCGTTCCTGCCGGTGGGCTTCCCCGGTGCACTGACGGATACCCCCTTCAAGCTCGATGTCGAAAAGGCGAAGAAGATTCTGGCGGATGCCGGTATCAAGACGCCGTTCAAGATCGAATTCATCGTCTTCAACGACCAGCCGTTCCTTTCGATCGCGCAGTCGCTGCAGTCGACCTTCGCGCAGGCCGGCATCACGCTGGACATCCAGCCGGGTGTTGCAAGCGACATCTATGCCCGTGGACGTGCCGGCAAATACGAGATGACCCTGCGTTATTGGATCCCGGACTATTTTGACGCTCACTCGAACGCCAGTGCCTTCGCCATCAACAAGGACAATTCAGCCAACACGGTTGCCAAGCAGGCCGGCTGGGTGATTCCCGAACTGACCGACGCGACGCTTGCTGCCGTCAAGGAACAGGATCCCGCCAAGCGCGCGGCGCTCTATCAGGATCTGCAAAGGAAGATCCAGGCAAGCTCGCCCTACATCTTTACGCTTCAAGGCAACGACCAGGTCGTGCTAAGCGACAAGGTGAAGAACTATGCCCAAGGTCTGAACGCAGACCAGGTTTATTACGACAAGGTAGAAAAGTAAGTGCCGCAGGCGGCAACACCCCCTAATGCCGACATGAGCAACTCCCGCCAGCACAGAAGCTGGCGGGAGTTGTCTTTCGTCTTGCCTCTTGTCAAGTGGCTGTGGTCCTTTGCACTGACGCTCTTTGGGCTGGCAATCGTGACCTTTGCCATGACGCGGCTTTCCCCCATCGATCCGGCGCTGCAACTCGTTGGCGACCATGCCAGCCAGTCGACCTATGAACAGGCGCGGCTCGAACTCGGGCTCGACCAGCCGTTGCCGATGCAGTTCCTGCGCTATGTCGAGACGGCGCTTTCTGGCAATCTCGGCCAGTCAATCTCGACCGGCCAGCCGGTCGCGCATGATATCGCCCGTACGTTTCCGGCGACGATAGAGCTTGCCACGACGGCAATCGTCCTTGGCGCGACGATCGGCCTGGCGCTCGGCATCATCGCGGCAATGCGGCAGGGGACATGGATCGACGGTGTTTGCCGCCTTGTATCTCTGTTTGGCTATTCGGTGCCTATCTTCTGGCTCGGCCTTTTGCTGCTGTTGCTCTTCTACGCCCGGCTGCATTGGGCGCCCGGGCCGGGCAGGGCGGATGTCGTGTTCCAGTACACCGTCAAGCCTGTCACCGGTTTCGCGCTGATCGACACGTGGCGTTCCGGCAAGCCTGGTGCCTTTCGTGATGCGCTGGCCCATCTGGCATTGCCGGCGACCGTGCTTGCCATGCATGCTCTTGCGGCAATCTCGCGGTTGACGAGGGCCTCGATCATTGCCGAGCTCGGCCAGGAGTATGTAACCACCGCACGAGCAAAAGGGGCCCGCCTGGGGCGGATCGTCTTCGTCCATATTCTGCCGAACATCTCCGGGACGCTGCTGACTGTGATTGCCCTTTCCTATGCAAGCCTGCTTGAGGGAGCCGTCCTGACCGAAACTGTCTTTGCGTGGCCCGGTATCGGACGTTACCTGACGACGGCGATGTTTGCGGGCGACATGCCTGCGATCCTGGGAGCCACGCTTGTCGTCGGTGCCTCCTTTGTGCTTCTCAACGCGCTAACTGATCTCGCCGTGGCTCGGCTGAAAGTGGAAAGAAAGCGATGAGCGCCATCGAACAAGCGCGGATCGGCGGGATGTCCTTTGGTTGGCGGATGCTTCGCTCCCCTTCGGCAGCGTCGGGCGGTGGCATCGTGATTTTCATCCTCGCTATTGCGCTGCTTGCGCCGTTTGTCGCGCCCTACGATCCGAATCTGCAGGAAACGGCCAATCGCCTCATGGCCCCGAGTGCTGCCCACTGGCTCGGCACCGATGGCTTCGGACGCGACATCCTCTCGCGCTTGATCTATGGGGCACGGCCGACCCTGCTCCTGGTGCTCATTGTGGCATTGCTGATGGCGCCGCTCGGCATTGCCGTTGGTATACTCGCAGGCTTTTTCGGCGGCGCGACGGAGCGTATCCTGATGCGTTTCACCGACATCGTCATGTCCTTCCCGCGGTTGCTGTTGTCGTTCGCCTTTGTTGCGATCCTGGGGCCCGGGCTTATCAACGGTGCACTGGCGCTCGCCTTGACGAGTTGGCCGGCCTACGCCCGTCAGGCTCGCGTTGAGACCGGAGCGCTCAGGCAGAGCGACTATCTCGCGGCAGCCGAAATGGTCGGCATCAGGGGGGGCAGGCTGCTCTGGGGACATGTCCTTCCGCTGGTGTTGCCATCGGCCGTCATTCGGCTGGCGCTCGACCTTTCAGGCATCATCCTTGCTGCCGCCGGCCTTGGCTTCCTTGGCCTTGGAGTACGACCGCCGACGGCGGAGTGGGGTTCAATGGTCGCCGAGGGCACGCAGGTGATCTTCGATCAATGGTGGGTCGCTGCCGCGCCCGGGCTCGCCATCCTTGTTACCTCGCTCGGCTTCAACTTGCTGGCCGATGGCCTGCGCGACATTCTGGATCCGCGCCATGCTTGAACCGCTTCTGTCTGCCGAGGAACTTTCGATCTCCTTTCCCTCCGATGCAGGCCTGGTTTCCGTTGTCGACCGGATCACCTTTTCAGTCGGACACGAGATCCTGGCGCTCGTTGGAGAATCCGGCTCTGGCAAGTCAATGACGGGACGGGCCATAATGGGTCTCCTGCCGCGCGGCGCAATCATGCGTGCCAGACGCCTGGTCTTTGACGGCAAGGACCTGGCCACGCGTTCGAGCGCTGACTGGAACGCACTGCGCGGGACAGGCTTGGGTCTGATTTTGCAGGATCCGAGATATTCCCTCAATCCGGCGCACCGGGTCGGTCGGCAGGTCGAAGAGGCGCTGCTTCTGCACACGAAGCTTTCGGCTGTCGAGCGACGCGAGCGGGCACTGGACATGCTGGAGAAAGTCGGACTGCCGGATCCGAAGCGCATCTACGCAAGCTATCCGGCGGCACTCTCAGGCGGCATGGGACAGCGGGTGATGATCGCTGCAATGCTGATCAATCGACCGAAGCTGCTCATTGCCGACGAGCCGACTTCGGCTCTCGACCGTGACCTGCAGGACCAGATGCTGACGCTCTTGCGTTCGTTGACGGAGGAGTTCGGCATGGGCCTGCTGCTGATCAGTCACGACCTGCAGCAGGTGTCTCGCTACGCAGACCGTGTGCTCGTCATGCGGCAGGGACGTATCGAGGAAGAAATGACATCCGCCGACCTTTCCCATGCCGGATCGCCCTATACCCGCGCGCTCTGGGCGGCGCGACCGTCGGCGGCCACCTATGGCACGCGGTTGCCGGTTTACGAGGACGATCAGTGAGCGCGCTGGCGGTAAAGGATCTTTCGGTCACCTTTCTGGGCGCCTCGAAGGGCTTCACGGCCGTACGCGGCGTCTCCTTCGAGGTTGCCGCTGGTGAAACCTTCGGTCTCATCGGACCTTCAGGATGCGGCAAGACGAGCGTGCTGCGCGCAATCGCCGGATTGAACACGAATTGGCAGGGCGACATTTCGGTCTTCGGTCAGCCCCTGTCAGCGGGACGCAGGATCACCGGGATGCTGCGCGAGGAGATCCAGATGGTGTTCCAGGATCCATATTCGTCGCTGCATCCTCGCCATCACATCGCGCGCATCTTGGGCGAGCCGCTGTCAATCCGCGGCATGTCAGACGTTACCGAACGCGTGCGTGTTGCGCTCGACCAGGTCGGGCTACCGGCGGCGGTTGCGCAGCGCTACCCGCACCAGATTTCCGGCGGACAGCGGCAGCGCGTGGCCATAGCCCGAGCGCTGCTGCTCAAACCCAAATTGTTGCTGCTCGACGAGCCAACCTCGGCACTCGACGTTTCAGTACAGGCGGGGATCCTCAATCTCTTGAACGACCTCAAGACCTCACAGGGTATCACTTTCATTCTGGTCAGCCACGACCCCGGCGTCGTCGCCCACATGTGCGACCGTGCCGCTATGATGAAGAAGGGCCTGATCGAGGGCATACTTGATCGGTCTGCCTTGTCTGTCGACAGCTAACAACCGGGGCGCTGCAGGCGTCGAAGCAAACAAGCTTCGCGAGGCCGGCAGCTTTAGCCGACGCTGGCATCGGCCGAGACATCGATCTAACAGTGATCATCCTCCCAACGCGATAACATCCAATGCCGCTACTGCGATTAGATCAGAAGCTCCTTGCAACAAAGGAATTCACCGGTTCCGTGGGGCTGTTTGCCGCCTTGCCGATGTACGATTGGCCGGAGGTGCGAGCGGAGACCGATGCGCAGTGGGAGCAGCTTCGGGACGAGTTGCGGTTCCGCGGCATCGACGCCCCGGAACGACTGGCCCGCACGCGCAAAGACCTTCCTTCCAACCCGGAGCTCTCGGGGGACCTGGCGGAACACTCATAGCCTCCGATCCGGCAAATTTGCCAGGCGGCGAGCTCGATCCAAACTCGCTCTGGTTACATCCCGGACTCCTTCTCGCACAGGCATGCTGGGGTCCGATAGAGCGTGGCCTGGCCGATCACATTCAAATAGTCGGCCAACCCGGCTACGACGGTATCGAAGGAGGAAAGGGGCCTCTCTATTCGAGTGCGATAATAATGCGTTGCGGGGAAGAAAAAGCGATGCCGCCCCCGTCCGACGGCAGTGCCGCTATTGCGTTGAACCTGCTGCGCGGACGCCGATTTTTCTACAATGAGGTCGACTCCATGTCCGGCATTCTGGCATTGGCGTCAGACCTCGAAGGCATGGGCGAGACGCTCGACATCTTCTCGCATCGGGAGCAGTGCGGCAGCCACCGCCGGTCGATCAAGGCGGTCGCTGAAGGCGCAGCAGATCTTGCCGCAATTCATTTTAAGTCCTTTTTATGCACATGCCGCACGTATTCGCAGGTGGCCGGAAAGCCTTGTATTTACGGGATTATTTATTTACAAAGGAGAGCGTGCGGTAACGTGAGGACACCACGAGGTATGCGTTCCGTGCCCCCTGCTGTGCCCCCTGGGGCGGGAAGTCGGATGTTGGCGAAGATAGTCCATATGGAAATCAAGAGCGAATATCCGAGCGCCCGCTGATATTTCGGGACTGGCTGAGCAAGGAGAAGAACGAAGTCGATCACGACACGATGTTCGAGCATCTCGACGGATGCCGGTTTCGCGTCACATCAGTATTCCGGTTGGGACAGGCAGGAAATGAAAGATTGGTGTCGATCATCGACTTTTCGAAAGCCTTCTATCCGTCGGACGTGAATGCAGCCGGGCCATACAAGGGCATCTATCAACCGCAGTGGTTTCCAGGCTTCACCTGCCGGGAGCGCGAAGCGGGCACGGTCTGCAACGAGAAGACGGAGACACCGGGTATCCGGCGCGATATCAACCGTATCCGGGCGGCAGTCAGGCATATGAATGATCGCTACTGCAAGACCAGGGCATTCTAGGTGGCAAGAGGCGGTCGTTTTCAAAGATTGGGCCGTCAAACAACCGTCGAGCGCGGCGTAGCAATTTTAGTCATCCGGGTAGCTTGTTTAATCATTCAGGAGGGTCTCAGCGACTAAATGTGAAGGTGAAGGCTTATTAGTTCTTGAGCGCAGCCATTTCGCGGGAGAAAACACCATGCATCCTTTTCGCTTTTCCATTTTCGCGCTCGCGAGTGCACTTGCATCCCACGGAACCGCCGCAGCGGCTTCAATGCTCCAGCCGATCAGGACCATTGGCGCGCCTCGACCGTTTGTCTCGGCCTGTCATCACTACGCGTGGCTTTGCGGTAAGGCCTCGGGCCACGCTATGGGCGATGCCGAGGCCTTCGCTCTCCTGGGTCGCGTGAATACCCAGGTGAATGCAAACGTCAGGCAGGCCGACGATCAATCGACGACCGGAAAGAGCGACGACTGGTCGCTGCCAGTCGACGGCAAGGGAGATTGCGAAGATTTCGCGTTGATGAAGAAAAAGGAGTTGATGGCCGCCGGGTTCCGGTCGGACCGGTTGGCACTTGCCGTCGTGCTGGACCGAGGTGGCAACAATCACGTCGTGCTGATGGCACGGCTCAGCGAGGGCGACTATGTGCTCGATAACCTGAGCGGGGGCATCAAATCCTGGGAAAAGACCGGCTATACCTTCATCGCCCGCCAAAGCTTCGAGCACCAACGTGTCTGGCAAGTGATCCTTGCCGGTCCCCGAGCGAGCGGCATCGTTGCGGCCGACCGCCGCGCTGGCAACCCGGAGTAGCGGCGATTTGATTTTCTTCGACGAATGCGCGCAGATCATCATTCTGCTCTGCGCAACTTCGCCGTCCTATCTCCCTTGGCACTCTTCATGACGCATACCGACAGCACGATCAATTCGCCGGTGGTTCGCCCACGGCTGGAATGACCAAACGCCTCTTGTCTCGTGTCAAAGGGCGGCAGTGCAGTTCGCGCCTCTTATGGACATGCAAGCCCTACCTGTCGGCTTCTATTTTTCGCCAGTTTCGTAGCAGTTGTTCCGTGGTCGAGAGGTGTCCTTGCCGTCACGTCGCAACAATCAATGTCGTGGCAGGCTAGAGCAAGAAATTGGCAGTAAGGAATAATCCGCCGAAGCTCAGAAATACTACATCGCTGCCAGTAAACCGGCCGAAAAGGCGCCGGGCGATTGTGTAGCGGAGCGATAAAAAATGTATCGAAATCTGAAAGGCGGCCGGAGTGGCGCAAATGCGACCGCGCTGACGATCATTCTTGGAATAGCACTCCTAGGCGGCAGCCCATCCTACGCCGCATCGAAGAAAGCACTATTGGCGAGCACCGTTGATACCGGTGCCCTAAGCGCGCAATTAGTAGTCGATTGCGGCAATGCCGTGCCGGGGACGGCTGAGGCAATCCTCTGCCAGCCGACGGCGACTATAAGCGCGGAACGAACGAACATAACCTCCGGCAGACGCGGAACAAAAGACGTAGGCGGCGGAAATCAAACCGTCCCAGGCGCGAGCTCACGTGGCGGTTCCCCTACTTCAGCCGATCATAATCCCGGCAGAGGCGGCCAGCCCAATGGCAATGGGAGAGATAGCAGCAGCGGCAGTCCGGTAGATGACAAAGGCACCACCGGCGGCCAGGGTGGTACCGGCGGCCAAGGCACCACCGGCGACCAAGGCACCACCGGCGGCCAGGGCGGCACCGGCGACCAAGGCACCACCGGCGGCCAAGGCACCACCGGCGACCAAGGCACCACCGGCGGCCAGGGCGGCACCGGCGACCARGGCAGCACCGGCGGCCAGGGCGGCACCGGCGACCAGGGTAGCACCGGCGACCAGGGTGGCACCGGCGGCCAGGGCGGCACCGGCGACCAAGGCAGCACCGGCGGCCAGGGTGGCACCGGCGACCAGGGTAGCACCGGCGACCAGGGTGGCACCGGCGGCCAGGGCGGCACCGGCGAYCAGGGTAGCACCGGCGACCAGGGTGGCACCGGCGGCCAGGGCGGCACCGGCGACCAAGGCACCACCGGCGGCCAGGGCGGCGGCCAGGGTCACAATGGTCACCAGGGCGGCGGCAACTCGGGCAACCAAGGTCACCAGGGCGGCGGCCAGGGTCACAATGGTCACCAGGGCGGCGGCAACTCGGGCAACCAAGGTCACCAGGGCGGCGGCCAGGGTCACAATGGTCAMCAGGGCGGCGGCAACTCGGGCAACCAAGGTCACCAGGGCGGCGGCCAGGGTCACAATGGTCAACAGGGCGGCAGCAACTCGGACACTGACAATTCAAGAAGTGGCAACGGCGGAGATGGAAATTCCGGCAACGGCAACGGGAACGGTGGGGGGAATGGTACCGGGAACGAAGGAAACGGAAACGGGAATTCCGGTAACGGCGGAGACGGAAATTCCGGCAACGGCAACGGGAACGGTGGAGGGAATGGTACCGGGAACGAAGGAAACGGAAACGGGAATTCTGGCAACGGCGGAGACGGAAATTCCGGCAACGGCAACGGGAACGGTGGGGGGAATGGTACCGGGAACGAAGGAAACGGAAACGGAAATTCCGGCAACGGGCACGGGAACGGAAGTTCCGGCAACGGCAACAAAAAGTAGTGACTAGATTTGAGTTGCGAGTGGAAAAGAGGCCTTTAGGGGCCTCTTTTTTCATTGGCTAATCCGAAAGTGTGCCATCGGCGTTCGAACTTGCCTGGCATCGCCTTCAACATCAGTTCGCTGAGAAATGGGTCAACTCCACTCACCGGAGGTTCCGCAATTCCAGTGCTGAATACGATCCCGTCGGGTTCTGCTTCGATTTCTCGTCGCATCCGAACAGATCATCTTGAGCTTTTCAGCACCGCGGGAGTGGGTAGTGGACATAGAGATCGCCAGGCGCAAGGCGAAGGGGACGTGGACCCTCGATGAAAGCGGAAGCCAAAGCCTGGGGCACTGACTTCGACGACCTTATCCCCAGGTTGGGGCCGACGGAACCCCGGATACGAAATGACCAAGTTTCTCGCAACGGTTGACCTTCAGCTTGACACGGTCGGTCGCGTTATCGAGAGCTAGTTGGCTCTTCGCAACATGGATTGCAGCAACCAAGGATCCAGCGCGATCTGTTTTTCATCATCGGGGAGACTAAGCCACGCGAGATTTTTAGCGTTACGACAGGCTTGCCCATTCGGCCAATCCAAAAGCCCATCGCATGTGGTAGCCACTGAGCCACTCGCCACCAACTCGTTGCGAAACAGAGCGGCATAGTACGCGTCTGCCCTGTCAGTAGCCCACATCGATGTGAGCGCGGCGACGGCCAGCATCGTGACGGCCCCCAACACCCATTTCCAGAAATGCCACGTCACATAGGCCACACCAGCGGCAGCAAACACCCCAAGCGCGGGCAAAAAGCCATCCCAGAACGTCATTTACTTCACGCCGGACAAAAGGCTTTCGTGATTGCCGCTATACTGAGGGTCGCCGCCAGTTTGTCCCGTTCTTCCGGGTGGTCGCGCAAGCTATTGGTCACAACATCGACCACCTGCTTCTCACTCACTCCCGCTCGCAAGCAACTGTCGCCCATTACATCGGCCACACCATCAACATAGGCGACGCATAACGCAGTGCGCTCATCACTTGCCGTGCACCAACCGTATAATTCGTTTCCGTTGATAAACCCGCCGTAGATGTTCGTATTAGCGAAGGCAGGCGCAGTCGGAATGGCGCACGCCATGGCCAAGCCCACGGCAGCCGATAGATACTTTTTCATGACAATCCCCAGTGATGCGGTAGCGGTGTCAGCATTCGAATGCCAAGCCAACACCATCCGGCGACGTGAGGATACCACGAGGTATGGGTTTCGTGCCCCCTGCTGTGCCCCCTGCTGAAAAATCGGGATTTCTGCTTGAGGAAGGGAGATCTTCTTTTTATGAATGATTTCAAGATGGTGCGAGCGACAGGGATCGAACCCGTATACCTTGCGGTTAGGGATTGTAAGACCTTTGCCCTGGCACAGCGTTTCGAGCCGGCAGCGAGAGACGTCACGGTCGTAGGGTGGACGGCACGTCGCAAAGGCTTGCCGTACAATACCTCGAGACATACGCCAATCGAAGTCGTCACCCTGCTGCAGGAGGCGCTCATCGGGCTCGGGTGGTGTCTTTCCTAGCCGCCAGGCGCTGACCAGGATCGCGGCGCTTCAAAGCCAGCTTCTCGGCTTCCGCTCCGTCAAATTGACACAGCACGGGATAAAAGGGACCCTAGTGCAAGCGATTCGGTTCGCTGCCAACTTGTATGCGGCGATCAGCGTTGCCCCAGCCCTTGTTTCTCGTTTGGTGTTTCAAGACTCTCAAAGGAGAAGTGCCGTGATCCCATCCGGTCTCTTTTACGACCTCGTTGATTCCCAAATTGCGTTCAAGATCGTGCAGAGGAATTTCAACAGTCCCAACTTCATCTTCAGCGTACCTCGCGTAAAGGACGGGCAGCTCCGCCTGACGATGCTCGGAAGTCAGCCCCTTGTCGGGTCCGCGGATGCCATACTGGCCCGCCTTAACGCCCTTCTGTGCGAACACCCTGTCCGCCAGCCGAACGCCCATTCCTTCAGGCCGGCCACCAGCAATGCGAAGATCGTTGGCTATTCGATCTTTCCCGAGGCCGAGAAAGGCAAGCAGCACGGGTTGCCGGAAGAGATGTCCGTCGAATGCCGCATCATGCCGGCCGACCGTTCAAGTCCCGGGCGGGAAATCTCGATGGTAAGCGTGATTGTCGATGGAAAACATAGCCTTCATCTGATGGAGACGGTCGGCAAGGATAATCTTCAGGAGATCAGTCGGCTTTCCCCGCATGCGCTGCCCATGGAAATCCATGGGGGACTGGCGGCGAATGGCTACTATCAGGAGAGCTTCGTGACCTTATATGGTGAGGAGGCCCTCGAAGAGGCAAAAACGAAGTTGAGAGAGGCCTGCAACCGAGCGGTTTCCGCCGGTACCGACGCCCGACACGCACATCACTGATATCGCTCTCTCCGTTATGAGATTTCGGTCGGCCTGATCGTCAAATGTGCGGGTCCGTGTTCGCCTGATGACTTTGACTTGTTAGCGCCAACGGATGTGTGCGCGATTTTGCGGGTTTGGGTAGCAAATTCCACAAGGTTGGTGTCCGGCGTGAAAAGCAGCCCACGCCTACCAGACCGAGGACGGTACCGACACCAACAGGATCGAGAGTTTCTTCGCCCGCGCCGAGCGCTCGTACGACGGCATCCACCACCGCTTCTCGCTGAAGTACCTGGATTGGTACATGGCGATGGTCGCCTGGAAGGAAGACACCCGCCATATGGGTCTGCGCTGGCAGCTCGCCGACGTGCTGCGTGCGGTCACCCACCGCACGCCGTCTGATCACCTCTGCGGGATACTGGCAAGGTGCGGCAGAGCGTATCGAAGATCAGGTGTGGACTGAGGACACGACGGTCGAGAGGCAGCGCTACCTGCGGTGACCGATCTGGGCTTCGTCATTTCTCCGACGTGTACTGTCAGGTTCACCGGGACGCTATTAACGGTTTCGCCGGATTCCTATTGAAGATTTCCCCCGCATCCTATTGACACTTTCCCCCAATTTCTATTGACACTTTCACCGAAACTCTATTACAACTTTCCCCACATCGAATTGCGTCGACTGTGAGGTGACCACCATCATGGACGAGAGTCTCCTCCCGCGTCATCTGCAGTCCCAACTAAAGGCTGCACTTGCATCAGCGCGAGTGGTTAACATTATTGGACCGCGCCAGGTCGGGAAGACGACACTGGTACGCGATCTATTGAGCGCTAGAAAATTCATCACCTTGGATGACGAGGGTGTGCTTGCAGCTATTGAGGCCGATCCAAAAGGACAGCTGGATTCCCTGTTGGCTGAGACGAAAGCGGGTCCCCTCATTATCGACGAAGCCCAACGATCAACGAAATTAGCTTTGGCGTTGAAGAGAATCGTGGACGAGAACCGAGCAATGGGTCAGTTCGTCCTGACAGGCTCATCCAACGTTTTCATTTCCGCGCACGTGGCGGACTCGTTGGCAGGTCGGGTCCATACAATGACGATGCTTCCGATGAGTGTCGCCGAAACAAAACGCATGGGGCCTGCGAAAATTCTCGACTGGGCATCGGCGAATGACCGTCCCGATCCGCTAGACCTGCCTAAAGCAGAAACGTTGTCCCGGGCACAATACATCGACTTGATAGTCGCAGGCGGTTTCCCCGAGATACGAACTCTGGAAGAGCGCTGGAGGCAAAATCGATACAGAGACTACGTTGACACTGTCGTGGAACGCGACGTCGCGTACATCTTAAAAATAAGAAAATCAGACGCCATGAGGCGAATGATCGATCAGCTAGCTACGCGTGTCGGAAACGAGCTGAATATAGACGAACTGTGTTCAAAGATCAGTTTACAACGGAATACGACCGATACCTACCTCGATATTCTGACCAAGCTCTCCCTATTGCGACGATTGCCTGCGTGGACCTCTGGAGAGACCGGGCGCGACATACGCCAGTCAAAAATCCATCTTGTGGATACTGGGATCGTCGCAGCTTTGAGGAGCATGAACACCCAGAGCTTCAATATTGGCGCGAATCCCACAGCGCTTGGCGGCCTGTTCGAAAATTTCGTTTTCAATGAAATGTGGAAATCCGTCCCCCATCAAATGCGTCAGTGGCGACTTTATCATTGGAGGCATCAACGAGGACGCGAGATAGATATCCTTGCCGAGTCAGACAGAACGATAATCGGCTTCGAGATGAAGACATCGACTACGGTTGAAGCAAAGGACTTCCAACATCTGCGATGGTTTCGAGATGAAGGCCCAGGGGTGAACCGTCCCTTCGTCGGCATCGTCGTCTACATGGGAGAGCGCGTACTCAGTTTCGGCGAAAACATATTCGCGCTCCCTCTTTCGATATTTTGGTCATTCGAAGACAGCTAGCTGGGCAGCCCGGATTAATCCTCAAATGCTTTCCTGGCGATCTACCACAATCTACGACGACCATCGGGAGCACCTGACAAGCGAACCAGGCCCGTCTGCTCCATGCGTACCAGCAGGCCAGAAAACCTTCCAGCCAGATTAGAACCGATCCCGTCAATCTGGCCCCAAAGTCTTCGCGTTCGGCAGCCTGTTTCGACAGATCACCCGCAAGGACCGGTTCTTCGGCATCTCGGAGTAGCTCGAGGACGCCGCGGCGGACATCACGGCCTTCGAGGAGGTCGGTGAAGCGGCGGCCAGGGCTCGGACGCTACTCTTGGATCGAAGACCTTGATCACGGTCACGAAAGCGACCTTGTGCGCCTCCAAGGCGAGCGCTTGCGCCTTGATCTCCTCAAGTCTGGCTTCCAGTTCAGCCAGCTTGGCCTCAGTTCCTCGACGACCAACACCTTGTGCTTGTGGCATTTGCTACCTCAGTCCGCGATTTTGGTCGGTTGCCCCGCTGTCTTCCCTGCGGATGTGAAATATATTTCATTACGTGAATTATATTGACACGCATTTGATCTTCGCCTTTATTGCTCTCATCGGACTTCGAGGAGGAAGTTCGATTTCAACGCGATCAGCGGCGTCAGCGTGACGCCCTCAGGCTTTTGGGAGGGGCTTCGGCCTCGAGGAGGAATCTTGCGCAAATTTATCAGCTCGACCGCCATGGCGGTCCTTGCAGCAACGCTTTTTTCGGGCACGGCATCCGCGGAAACGGACAGTCCGTTCCGCTGCAAGCCGGGTGAAAAATACGTCATGAACGTCATGGTCTCGGGCGTGGAATACTGGTTCCCGGTCTACGAGATGTTCAAGCAGGCCGGTCAGCAGCTCGGCTGCGAAACTGCATATACCGGCACACCGGAATATGACGTCAACAAGCAGATCGCCTCCTTCGATCAGGCGCTGGCCCAGAACCCGGCCGGCATCCTTGTCCATCCGATGAATTCCGATCCGTTCATCGAGCCGATCAACCGCGCCACCGAGCAGGGTACCGCCGTCGTCACCTTTGCCGCCGACTCGCCGCTTTCCAAGCGCGTCTCGTTCATCACTTCGGACAACACCCGCGAAGGCATCTATGCTGCCGACGCAATCGCCGAGAAGCTGGGTGGCAAGGGCGAATATGCGGTTCTGGAAAATCCGGGCCAGGACAATCATGACAAGCGCATCGCCGCCTTCATCGGCCGTATGGAGGAAAAGTGGCCCGACATGAAGCTGGTCGGTCGCGCCGCTTCTAACCAGGACCCGACCAAGGCCTATCAGGGGCTTTCGAGCATCATCCAGGCCAATCCGAATCTCGGCGCGGTCTTCATGCCGGAAGCGAACTCCGCTATCGGCGCCTCACAGGCGTCCAAGGAAAATGGCGGCAAGGTTCTTGTCATGTGCGCCGACGTCAACGCCAACATTCTCGACATGATCAAGGCCGGTGAAGTCTTCGGCTCGATCAACCCGAACCAGGGCATGCAGGGCTACATGGGCTTCATGCTGTTGTGGCTTGCCAAGCATCCGGAGTTGATCGACCCGATGAACGACGCCAAGCGATCGGGCTTCAACCCGATGAGCATCCCGGTGGTCGACAATGGTCTTTCGATCGTCACTGCCGAAAATGCCGACGACTTTTATTGGGACAAGTACCTGAAGCGCCGCGGCACGAAGGGTATCGAGGAGTAAGTGCATCGGCCCTTGTCACCTTCGGAAAGAAGGTGCGCCTGGAGGGCCAAATGAGGGGGATGGTTGGGCCAGAACTAGCCGCACTATCCCCTCAACGCCTTGTAATATCGGCTTTTTCCGTGCTGGGCAGAAAACAGATTATCGCAGCCGCCTCGATCGGGGACCGGTCATGAATAAGGAAATGACGATGGCGGAGCCGGTGCTCACCATTCATGGCATAAGCAAGCATTTCGGGGCGATCCGGGCGCTGACGGATGTCAACTTCACGCTCGAGCGCGGCGAGGTCCATGCGCTCTGCGGCGAAAATGGCGCCGGCAAATCAACGCTGATGAACATCATCGCTGGCGTGCTGCAGCCGACTGAAGGCGAAATCCGCGTCGATGGAAAGCCCGTCCGCATCGCTTCACCGGCTGCCGCGCAGGCGCTCGGAATTGGTCTGGTGCATCAGGAAATCGCCCTCTGCCCTGATGCCACGGTGGCCGAGAACATGTTCATGGCCGCGACCAACCGCCGGCGTGCCCCTTTCATGAATTACCGTGCCTTGGAGCGCGATGCCCAAAAGGTGATGAACCGGCTCGCCGCCATCGACGTCAGCCAGAAGGTCGCGGATCTGCCTATTTCCAGTCAGCAGCTTGTCGAGATCGCCAAGGCCCTGACGCTCGACTGCCGCGTGCTCATTCTGGACGAGCCGACCGCAGCGCTGACCGAAACCGAGACGCAGCAGCTCTTCGCCATCATCCGCGACCTCAAGGCGAACGGCATCTCGATCATCTATATCAGCCACCGCATGGCCGAGATCTTCAGCCTCTGCGACCGCGTGACCGTTTTTCGTGACGGTCGGTATGTCTGCACCGACAAGATCGACGATGTCACGGCTGATGATGTGGTGCGCCGCATGGTTGGCCGCGAGATCACCCAGCTCTATCCGGAAAAGCTCGGGGCCGAAGTCGCCTCCAGCGAAACCATCCTCGAAGTGGATGGCCTCGGTGATGGTGCTCGATTCCATGATATCAGCTTCGATCTGCGCCAGGGTGAAATCCTCGGCATCGGGGGCCTGATCGGCTCCGGCCGCACGGAGATCGCCGAAGGCATTTGCGGGCTACGCCATGCCGACGGCGAAGTCCGCCTGCATAGCAGGCCGCAGGCAATCCGCGCCTATGCGGATGCGGTCAAGGCGGGCATCGTCTATCTGTCGGAAGACCGCAAGGGCTCCGGGGTGTTCCTGGAGATGTCGATCGCCCAGAATATCTCGGTGCTGAACTTGAAGGCACTCACCAACCATGCCGGCCTGCTCAACGGTCGCGCCGAGGCGGCGCTGGCGGAGGATTTGGCGCGGCGGCTTGCGGTGCGCATGGGCGGCGTCGAGGCGCCGGTCAAATCGCTGTCAGGCGGCAACCAGCAGAAAGTGGCGATTGCCAAGCAGCTTGCCGTCAAACCAAAGGTGATCCTGATGGACGAGCCGACACGCGGCATCGATGTCGGCGCGAAGACCGAAATCCATCGGCTGCTGCGCGATCTCGCGGGCTCGGGCATCGGCATCGTCGTTATTTCATCGGAAATGCCGGAACTGCTCGGGCTCTGCGACCGCGTTCTGGTCGTGCGCGAAGGGCGCATTGCCGGCGAAGTGGGCGGGGACGATATGACGGAAGAAACGGTGATCCGCCTCGCATCGGGGGTCAGTGCGGCAAGGACGGCTGATCATGCCGCGTAAGGAGAAAGAGACGGGAATGGCAATCGACACGATAACGGCGTATATCCCGAAAACGGGGCACTTCAAACGCATCGGCAGCATGCGCGAAGCGGGACTGATCGCGATCATCCTGGCGCTTTGCCTCGCCATGAGCTTCGCCTCGCCACACTTCCTAACGCTCGGCAATTTCCGCGCCATGCTGATGAGCTTTTCGGTGGAAGGCATCGTCGTCGTCGGCATGACGATCCTGCTCATCGTCGGCGGCATCGATCTCGCCGTCGGCTCGGTCGTCTGCTTCGCCATGGTGCTCTCCGGCTCGCTGTTTCTTGCCGGGCTCGATCCATGGACGGCCTCACTGATCGGCATTCTTGCCAGCGGCGTCATCGGCGCGATCATGGGTTTCTTCGTGACCGTGGTGGGGCTCAACCATTTCATCACCTCGCTCGCCGGCATGGTGATCGTGCGCGGGCTGTGCCTCATCATCACCAAGGGCACGCCACTCTCGCTCTTTACCCTGCCGGCAGGCTTCAAGGCGGTTGGACAGGGCACCTTCCACGGCATTCCCTACGTCATCCTGATCTTCGTTGCCGTCGTCGTCCTGTTCGATTTCCTGCTGCGCCGGGCCACCGCCTTCCGCAAGGTGTTCTATACCGGCAGCAACGAGAAGGCGGCGCTCTATTCCGGCATCAGGACCAACCAGGTGAAGTTCTGGGTGACGGTTCTCTGCTCGACCCTCGCGGGTGTCGCAGGGGTGATCTACATGTCCCGCTTCGGGGCGGCGACCCCGACCTTCGGCGTGGGCATGGAACTCAACATCATCGCGGCGGCGGTCATCGGCGGTGCCTCGCTCAACGGTGGCTCCGGCACGATCTTCGGCGCCATCCTCGGCATCGCGCTGCTCTCTGTCGTCACGTCGTCGTTGATCCTGCTCGACGTCTCCGTCTATTGGCAAGACATGATCAAAGGCTGCATTCTGCTTGCCGCCGTTTCCATCGACCATTTTCTGCACAAGCGGAAGGCCGCCTGATATGCCAATCGCCAAACTGAAACAAAAGACGACAGCGCCGCGCGAGGAAATCGTCATTGCGCGCCAGATGCACCAGGCGCTCGTGCTGCATTTTCTCGAAGGCCTGACGCAGGCACAGATCGCCGACCAGCTCGGCATCTCGCATGCCACCGTCAACCGGCTGATCAAGCGCGGCCGCCAGCTCGGCCTCGTCGAGATCAAGATCAAATCGCCGGTCGAGCCGCTGGTGGATATGGAAGAACGCTTACTGGCGCTCGGCGGCATCAGCCGTGCCGTAGTGGTGCCGACCGTATCCGACAATCCGCAGACGGCGCTGCAGGCTGTGGGCGAGGCGGCGGCCCGCCTGCTGATCGAGGAGATCGCCGATGGCGATACCATCTGCATCACCGGGGGCAAGGGTGTCGGCGCCGTCGTCGCCGGCCTGCAGCCCGCTCGTCGCTTCGATGTCGAGGTGATCCCCGCGACCGGCTGCGTGCAGGGCAAGCACTATACCGACGTCAACCACGTCGCTACCCTGATGGCGGATCGGCTCGGCGGACGCTCCTACCAGATCCACGCGCCGCTCTTTGCCGATGATGCCGAGCAGCGGGGCATGCTGATCAACATGCGCGCCGTCGCCGATGTCTTCCAGCGGGCGCGGGAAGCCAAGGTCGCCGTCGTCGGCATCGGCTCGATCCTGAGCTCGGATTCGACCTATTACGACCTGCACCCTTCTTCCAGCGAGGACCGCAAGGCCATCGAACATTCCGGGGCAAGGGCCGAACTGCTCGCCCATCTGCTCGATGGCGAAGGCCGGGTCTGCGACTACAGTCTCAACCGCGCACTGGTTTCGCTGACGCTTGAGGAATTCGCGGCGATCCCGACCAAGATTGGCGTGGCAAGCGGCCTCAACAAGGCCAGCTCCATCCTGAGCGTGCTACGCGGCAACCATCTCGATACGCTCGTCACCGACGAGGCGACCGGGGCGCGTATCCTTGAAATAGCATCCGGGGAAGGGTTTTCGGCATGAGCGGCGAGCAGTTGATCCGCGAGATTGGGCGCTCCGGCGTCAGGGCCTCGGCCGTAGGGCTGGGCACCTGGGCGATCGGCGGCTGGATGTGGGGCGGCACCGACGAGGCGCAATCCATCGCCGCCATCCAGGCCTCGCTTGATGCCGGCGTGACCCTCATCGACACGGCGCCGGCTTACGGCCTCGGCCGCTCGGAGGAGATCGTCGGCAAGGCCATCGCCGGCCGCCGCGACAAGGCCGTCATCGCCACCAAATGTGGCCTTGTCTGGCATACGCAGAACGGCAAGCATTTCTTCGATCAGGATGGCAAGCCGGTTCACCGCTATCTCGGGCGCGACTCGATCATCCATGAGGTCGAGCAAAGCCTGCGCCGGCTCGGCACGGATTATATCGACCTCTACATCACTCACTGGCAGGACGTAACGACACCGATCGAGGAGACGGTGCGGGCGCTTGAAGAGTTGAAGGCGGCCGGCAAGATCCGTGCCATCGGCGCCAGCAATGTCGATCGCTCTGAGCTTCGGCAATACATTCAAACCGGATCACTCGATGCGATCCAAGAGCGGTTCAGCATGATCGATCGCGGGATCGAGGCGGACCTGCTGCCGCTCACTGTTCAAAACGGCGTGTCGACGCTCAGCTATTCCTCGCTGGCACTCGGCCTGCTCTCCGGTACCATCGGACCGGATCGCGTTTTCTCGGGTGACGACCAGCGCAAGGACAATCCGCGCTTTTCCGTCGCCAACCGGCAGAAGGCGAAGGATTTCTCGGAGGCGATCCGACCCGTCGCCGAGCTGCATGGCGCGAGCGTCGCCCAGGTGGTGATTGCCTGGACGCTGGCGCAGCCGGGCGTGACCTTTGCCCTCTGTGGTGCGCGCAACCCGGCACAGGCACTCGACAATGCAAGGGCCGGCACGCTCCGGCTTTCGGCTGACGATCTCAAGGCCATCGACGCGGCGCTGGCGGCGAAACTGGCCCACATGGACGGATAACAGGCTCTCAACATGAACCGTGAAGAGACATGGAACGGGTTTCGCAAAAGCCCGAAGGTGGATGTGTGCGTCCTCGGCGGCGGCATCAATGGGCTCAGCGTCTTCCGCGAGCTGGCGCTGCAGGGCGTGAACGTGCTGCTGGTCGAGAAGGGCGACTATTGCTCCGGCGCGAGTGCCGCGCTGTCGCGCATGGTGCATGGCGGCCTGCGTTATCTCGAAAACGGCGAGTTCGACCTCGTGCGGGAATCGCTGGTCGAGCGCGACCGGCTGCTGCGCAACGCGCCGCATTACGTCGCACCGCTGCCGACCACAGTACCTATCTTCGACATTTTCTCCGGCCTCGGCAACGGCATCGTGCGGTTTCTCGGCCTCACCCGCCGCCCGAGCCGCCGCGGTGCCATCGCCATCAAGACGGGCCTTGCCATCTATGATTTCCTGACCCGCAAACGGGCCTTGATGCCGAAACACCAGTTTCGCGGCCGCCGCGGCACGCTTGCCAAATGGCCGGCGCTCAACCCGGCAATCCGCAGCGCCGCGACCTATTACGATGCCTGGGTAAGCCACCCGGAACGCATCGGCATCGAGCTTCTGCGCGACGGATTTTCGGCTGGTCCGAACGCGCAGGCCCTCAACTATGCGACGCTCGAACAGGCCCCCGCCGGCCACTTTCTACTGCACGATGCGATCTCAGGACAATCGCTGCCGATCAGGCCAGCGCTGATCGTCAACGCCACCGGCGGCTGGATCGACATCGCCAATGGCTCGCTCTTCCCCGAGGATGCCCGTCCCGCGCCGTTGATGGGCGGCACAAAGGGCTCGCACTTGATCATCGATCATCCGGGCCTGCGCGACCTGCTCGATGGCCACATGATCTATTACGAGAACGAGGATGGTCGCATCTGCATCCTCTTTCCCTATCTCGGCAAGGTGCTGGTCGGCTCCACCGATATCCGCGTCGATGATCCCGGCACGGTGCGCTGCGAGGATGACGAGCGCGATTACATCCTGCAATCGCTGGCCTTTGTGCTGCCGGGCATCGTCATCCGCCCGGAAGAGATCGTCTTCCAGTTCGCGGGCGTTCGGCCGCTACCGGCCAGCAACGACAGCTTCACTGGCCGCATCCCGCGCGATCATTTCTGCACGGTCGTCGAGGGCGGCGAACTTAACCCGCCGGTGCTCTGCATGATCGGCGGCAAGTGGACCACCTTCCGGTCCTTCGGCGAACTCGCCGCCGACATGGCGCTCGACCGGCTCGGCCGCCAGCGCCGCATCGATACCGCCGATCGCACCTTCGGCGGCGGGCGCAGCTTTCCCAAGGATCGCAGCGACTGGCTTCGGCAGCTTTCCGGCGCGACCGGCCTTAAGGAGGATCGCATCGCCACCCTCTTCACGCGCTATGGTACCGACGCTGCCGAAATCGCCCGCTTCCTCGTCGCGGCGGATCATGCCCTGCCTCCCGATCACGCCCTGCCGCATACCGGCTACAGCGCCCGCGAGCTCATCCATCTCATCCGCTCGGAAGCGGTGGAGCATCTGGACGATCTTCTTTTGCGCCGCACGACGCTCGCCATCACCGGCGAACTTTCGCTCGAGATGACCGATGCCGCCCTCGCCATTCTCGCCGCCGAAAAAGGCTGGCCGCCGCAGCGCGCTGCCGAGGAGCGAACCCGTTTTCTGACCCTCCTGAACGACCGTCACGGTGTTTCGGAGCAAACCCTTTCCGCAAGGAACGAACAAAGGAGTGAACAATGCGAGACGTCAGCAAGGTCCGGATGAACCGGCTGTTCGGCAACGGTCGTTGCCTGGATGTGGCGATCGATCATGGCGTCTGCAACGAGCCGTCCTTCCTTGACGGGCTGGCGAACGTGCCGGCCGTCGTAAAGGCGCTGGTGGACGCCAGGCCCGACGCGATCCAGATGAATTACGGCCAGGCCGACCTGCTGCAGGACCTGCCCGGCAAGGACAAGCCAGCGCTCGTCATGCGTCTCGACATGGGCAACCCCTACAACCGCATCCGCCACCGCGATATGTGGGCCGTGTTGCAAAATGAGGCCGAGCCGCTGATCGGCGCGCTGCAGATGGATGCGGCCTGCGTCGTCGTCAATCTGTTCATGCTGCCGGACGAGCCCGATCTCTTCCGCCAGTGCGTCCAGAATATTTCGCGCGTGCGTGCCGATTGCGAGAAATACGGCATGCCGCTGATGATCGAGCCGCTGGTGATGCAGCCTGTGACGGAGCGCGGCGGTTACATGGTCGATGGCGATGCCGACAAGATCGTGACGCTGACGCGGCTTGCCCGCGAAATGGGCGCCGATATCGTCAAGGCCGATCCCACGACCAACCCGGAGGATTTTCATCGCGTCATCGAGGCGGCGCGTTGCCCGGTTCTGGTCCGCGGCGGCGGCAAGGAGGATCTGTCCGCGGTCTTCGCGAAGTCCGCGGCCTTGATGCGGCAGGGTGCGATGGGCATGGTCTACGGGCGCAACATCTATCAGCACGCCAATCCAAGCGCCGTCGTGCGCGGTCTGATGGCGATCATCCACGAGGATGCAAGCGGCGAAGAGGCGTTTGCAGTTTATCAGCGGGGGTGAGGTCTTGTGGTTCCCTTGATCTCAGCGCGAGAAGTGCCGAGGGCAAGCAAGGCGATGAGGGCGTGCTGCGGCCAATCCTGAGCATGCAGCGAGCCCTTCATCCGGCCCTTCGGGCCGCCTTCTCCCGGATGGGGAGAATTGGGATCGCCGCTGGGCTTTCGGCTAAAACCACGCAAGACTGACAGAACCTTGGGAGGGGTTCGCAATGGCAAAATATCTGTTGGGGCTCGATGCCGGAAACACCGTCATCAAGGCGGTGATCTTCGATCTCGAAGGCAGGGAGCTGGCGCATGCCGGGGAGGAGGGCCATAGCCGCATGCCGTGCCCCGGCCATGTCGAGCGGGATCTCGGCGAACTCTGGGCCAATGCCAAACGGGTGATCCGCACGTGCCTCGACAAGGCAAACATTGCTGCCTCCGATATTGCCGCCATCGGCTGCGCCGGCCATGGCAACGGCCTCTATGCCCTTGATCGCGATGGCCAGCCGCTGATCGCAATCCAGTCCCTCGACACGCGTGCAACGGGACTTGTCGAGGAATGGGCGGCTGAAGGGGTCGGCGACCGCACCGCACCGATCGCCCGCCAGCGCCCCTGGCCATCCCAGACGCCGACGCTGCTTGCCTGGCTGAAACGCCATCGTCCCGACCTCTTCCAGCGCATTGGTACGGTTTTCTTTTCCAAGGATTTCGTCGTCAACCGGCTGACCGGCAGCCGCGTCAGCGAGGTTTCCGATATGTCCGGCGCCGGCTTGCTCGATCTCGCCGCCCGTCGCTACGACAAGGCGCTGATGGCCGCTTACGGCCTTGCCGAGAGCATGCATATGCTGCCGCCGCTGATCGAAAGCGCCGATATCGCCGGTCATGTGACGCAAGAGGTAGCGACTGAGACCGGACTTGCGGCCGGCACACCGGTCGTCGGCGGGCTGTTCGATGTCGTCGCCTCGGCGCTCGGCTCGGGCGTGTCGCGCACCGGCAGCGCCTCGATCATCGCCGGCACCTGGAGCATCAATCAGGTGATCATCGATGGTCCCGACCTTGATGGCCCGGTTTTCATGTCCTCCACCTTCGACCGCAGCCGCTACATGGCGATGGAAAACAGCGCCACGTCGGCCGCCAATCTTGAATGGCTGGTTCGGGAATTCTTCGAGGACGAGCATCCAGAAGGCGTCTCGCCCTTCGATGCGGCTTGCGCGCTCGCGGCTGCGGTCGCGCCGGCTGCGGATGATCCGCTCTATCACCCCTTTCTCTATGGCGCCCAGCAGAACGGCCATGCGCGGGCCGGTTTTTATGGCATGGCTGGCTGGCACACCAAGGGGCACCTGATCCGGGCACTTCTCGAAGGTGTCGCCTTCGGTCATCGCCAGCATATCGAGACCATCCGCAAGGCGGGTGCGCACTTCGAGGAGGCGGTGCTCTCTGGCGGTGGCTCGCGCAGCAGGCTCTGGCCGCAGATATTTGCGGATGTATTGGGTGTTCCCGTCACTGTTGCCGTGTCGCGGGAGACAGGGGCGCTCGGGGCTGCGATTGCGGCCGGCACGGGTGTCGGGCTGTTTGCCGATTTCACCGAGGGCGCCACCGCCATGGTGCGGACCGATCGGCACTATCAGCCCAATGCTGTGCTATCGGCCCACTACGCCACCCGTTACAGGCTTTACACGGATATTAACGAGGCGATGACGCCGCTGTGGCGGCGGCTTTCGGAGGCCCAAAGCCTCGCAACAGGAGTTGCAGCGTGACCATGCCCATGAATGAAGCGCCCGTGAAACAAGCGCCCATGAAACAAGCGCCCCTTAATGAAGCGCCCCTGAATGAAGCGCCGATGGATGAAGGCGTTTACGATTTCATCGTCGTCGGTGCGGGGTCGGCCGGCTGCGTGCTGGCAAACCGGCTCTCGGCTGATCCGAGAAACCGGGTGCTGCTGATCGAGGCCGGCGGCTCGGATCGGTATCACTGGGTGCATGTGCCAATCGGTTACCTCTATTGCATGGGCAATCCGCGCACCGACTGGATGATGAAGACGGCAGCCGAGGCCGGCCTCAATGGCCGGGCGCTCAACTATCCGCGTGGAAAGGTGCTCGGCGGCTGCTCCTCGATCAACGGCATGATCTATATGCGCGGGCAGGCGGCGGATTACGACGGCTGGCGGCAGGCAGGCAATGCCGGTTGGGGCTGGGATGACGTGCTGCCCTGGTTCCTGAAATCGGAGAACAATTATCGCGGCAAATCGGCCTTGCACGGAGCAGGGGGCGAGTGGCGCGTCGAACGCCAGCGGCTGTCCTGGCCGATCCTCGATGCCTTTCGCGATGCGGCCGAGGAACTCGGTGTTCGCAAGACCGAAGATTTCAACGGCGGGGACAATGAAGGGTCCGGCTATTTCGAGGTCAATCAGAAGGGTGGCCTGCGCTGGAACACGACGAAAGCCTTCCTGCGCCCGGCGATGAAGCGGGTAAACTTGCGCGTGCTCACAGGCGCGGAAACCGAGCGGCTGGAATTTGACGGCAAAGCTGTATCCGGCGTGCGCTTTCGCCTCAATGGCCGCTCCTCTATCGCCCGCGCGTCGCGCGAGGTCATTCTCTCTGCGGGTTCGATCAACTCTCCGAAAATTCTGGAGCTTTCGGGTGTCGGGCGGCCGGATGTGTTGTCGAGCCTCGGCATCCCCGTGCATCATGAGCTCCAGGGTGTCGGCGAAAACCTCCAGGACCATCTGCAGATCCGAACCGTCTTCAGGATTGAGGGCGCGCGCACGCTGAACCAACTTTACCACAACCTGTTCACCCGAGCCGGCATGGCCTTGCAATATGCAATCAGCCGTTCCGGTCCGCTCTCGATGGCGCCAAGCCAGCTCGGGATCTTCGCCAAGAGCGATCCGTCCGTCGCTACCGCCGATCTCGAATATCACGTCCAGCCTCTCAGCACCGACCGGCTCGGCGAGCCGCTGCACCGTTATCCTGCCGTGACTGTCTCCGTCTGCAACCTCCGGCCGGAAAGTCGCGGCACCGTGCATATTACGACACGCGATGCCTCGGTCGCCCCTGAAATTCGCCCCAATTATCTTTCGACCACGGGCGACAGGCTGCTCGCGGCAAATTCAATTCGCCATGCGCGCAGCTTGATGGAAACGACGGCTATCTCCCGTTTTCGACCGCAGGAGATGCTGCCGGGCCGGGAATATCAGAGCGATGACGAGTTGATCCGGCGTGCAGGTGATATCGCCACCACGATCTTTCATCCTGTCGGTACCTGCAGGATGGGAAGCGATCCAATGGCGGTGGTGGATGCGAAGTTGCGCGTGCATGGGCTTGAGAAGCTGCGCGTTGTTGATGCCTCGATCATGCCGACGATCGTGTCCGGCAATACGAACTCCCCGGTGATCATGATCGCAGAAAAAGCAGCAGAGATGGCGCTGAGGATGCAATAGCTGGATGATATTTTCTTTGATCCGACTATCTCGCCGCCTGACGATCACGCCTCGCCTCGGCATGCATCAATAAGAGCTCTCGAAAGTGCCTTGCCCGTACACTTTCGAATACCAGAAATCTTTGAAATCGACACAGATCACGGTGATTTGGAGCATTGTGTCGGCAGTCTGTGTAAGGCCGATTTCGTCAAACACCTGACGTCATTCGCGGCGGCTGTCAGCGGCCGCCTGGCTGATGGCACCCCTTGCCGGGGCAAATTCGTGCATGAGATAGGTTGGAACCGCCTCGCAGCTTTTCATGAGCGCGAATAATTCCTTGTCGGACTTGCTCGCTAGTATTCCGGTGCGCACAAGTACCGATGCGAGCCCGACATTGGCTGCGCCTTTGATATCGTGCTCGATACTGTCGCCGATGCAGACGACCTTTGCTCGATCGAGACTGCCCCATACTGACATGGCGTGGCTGTAAATTTGATGATACGGCTTGCCGATCCACTGGACCTTGCCGCCGAGTTCCTCATAGATCCTCGCGATTGCTCCCGCGCCGGGTGCGTTCTTGCCGCCTGCCAGCTTGTGAATGTCAGGATTTGTGCAAATGCAAGGCGCGTGGTTGGCCGCTGCGGGTTCCAGCATGCGCCGGTATACATCGAGCGCTATGCGTTCCGCCTCGCTGCCCGAGATGATAACGAGATCGGCATCATTCGATCGAGACACAGTCGTCAGATCAAGACGGTCCGCGAGGTTTTGGTCATCGCCGCTGGAGATTGTGAAAGCGCGCATCCCGCGCCGAATGTCCTCAGAACGGGACAGAATATCAAAGGCGACGTCGCCCGACGTCACGAACCGCTCAAACAGGCCACGCTCGAAGCCGAGGCGAACGAAACGTTCGGCATTATAGTCGCCGCTTCGCCCGGAGTTGGAAAGCACGATCACCCGCTTGCCATTCTCTTTCAGCCTCTGCAACGCTGCAGCGGCGCCTTCATAGGCGCCCTCGTCATCACGCAACACGCCAAACTGATCGATCAGAAAGTAGTCGTATTGATTGATCAGGTTTGCGAGCGATGTCTCGGGAACAGAGCTCACTGGTTCTTCCTTTGCCATTGAAGAATGAGCGCTGCGGTGCCGATTGCAGCCTCCGTCGACTTCGAAGGCTTAAAAGCGATACCAAGCGCGGCCTGCCGCATGCGTGTCCACGTCGGGTTCTTCGAGCCGCCGCCAACGGTTCGAACCGATTTCAGCTGCGCGGCACCAAACTCAACCAGCCTGTCATATCCCAACCGTTCAATTTCCGAGATTCCTTCAAGCACCGCCTGGAAGAAAATTGCGTCATCCGCCGGGCGAGGCTCCAGGCGAGGGGCATAGTCCGGATCGCTGAAGGGGAAGCGTTCACCGCGTTTAAGCAACGGATAGAAGTGCAGACCCGTTGGTCGCGAGATATCAAGGCGAGCAGTCAACTCGGCGAGGCCGTCATCTCCGAACAGTGATTTGATGACGGCACCACCCGTGTTGGAGGCGCCGCCGGGGAGCCAGAAATCGAGTACCCTGTGCGAGTAGATACCATATTGAGGTGCGTTGATCGGCCGTTCGGAAGCGAGCTTGAGGACGAGCGTAGAGCCGAGCGCGGTAACGCCATCGCCGATCTGCGAAGCGCCGGTCGCCAGAAACGAGGCGCAGCCGTCGGTCGTGCCGGCGTGAAAGCGGCAAGTCTCTGCAAAGCCAAGCTTGGCAGCGAAACCTTTGACGCGAGAGAGCGCAGCACCGGCACGGTAGACCTTGGGAAGCAGCTCGCGATTGAGGCCGGCCATCTCAATCCAGTCCGGCCATTTTTCCCGTTGCAGGTCGTAACCGGTCTTCAAGGCATTGTTTTCGTCTGTTGCTGCTTCGTGCAGACCGAGCTTCAGCAACAGCCAGTCGGCCTGATGAACGACCTTGGATACACCTGGCTGTCGGGCAAGAAAGATTGCTCGCGCAAGAGCCGAGCTCGCTCCTTTCGCTGGGCTGTCGGCCGGCGCATGCCGGGATATCTGTTCGACAATATCGCCATCGGGGCAATTGTCATTGTACATCAACGGCGCGCCCACCGGTTCGCCCATGCGATCGAGCGCAAGGACGGTTCCGGACGTTCCGTCGATGCCGATTGCTCCGACGGATGCAAGGCTTGTTTTTGCCGCAAGTTGCGTGAGCGCGGTTGACGTTCTTTCCCACCATATGGAAGGGGTGCGGCCTTCCTCAGCGGTGAAAAACGGAGTGCTGGCGAGAGCAACAACCTCACCGTTGTCGGAAATTGCGGCCGTGCGTACGCCGGACGTGCCGATGTCGATTCCTATGACGGTTGCGGGCAATGGATTGGGCGAGCTTGTCACGAGGTCACGGCTCCGCGGTCAAGCGCCTGCCTGTACTGCTCAGCCTCCCAGTTTGTCAGCTCGTATTCGTCCGCTTCGGAAAGATAGTTGACATCGGAACCATCGGGGATGCGTGCTACGACTTCTGCAAGACATCGAGCCATCGCCTGGCCGCCAGCCGTCAACTCGTTCGACAAGAGTACGCCGGAGCCAGGCACGATGATCATTTTCGGCGGGCTTTCTCCTGTCAGTGCCAAGCTTTCGAGGTAAGCGCTCAAGGATTGGTCGGCGTCCAGGAGGCCTATCTTCACGCCGAGGAAAATCACGTGATCCGGATACATCGAACCGGCTGTCGCCAGCCGGACGCTTTCCTGTGAGAGTGCTAGCTGATGGCTCTCGATGTCGTTTGCTGGAGAATAACTGCTATCCCGGCTCAGCCGCTCGAGTGTCTCGATGGACGGGGAGGGAACTTGCCGTTCAGGCATTTCCAGTGCAGCGGAGACCTGCTCGATGCGGCGCGCAACCTCGTCAATGGTGGCCCCGGTAATGATGATGCCGTGATTGTACAGGACTAAAACGTCGGGACGCGTTGTGGCCGCCAAGTCGACCTCGCGGGCAAGTGGCGTGCCGGGGCGCCTGTAGGGAACCGTCACCCAATTCAACCCGGTCACGTCCAGCCTTGCTTTCAGGAGCCGATCGCGATCTTTCAGAACCGAGAGTGCGATCGAGTTGACGCAGTGGTAATGCGCGACGACTGCCTGGGGCAAGGCCGCGTGAAAGCTCGTTTCGATGGATGGCCGCAGGCCGCTGGTATTCTGTGACGCAATAACGAAATCGGTGGCCTTTTCGGCGCGTTGGTCGCCTTTGCGAAGGGCTTGGACGAGCGGCGCGACACGGACAGGCACCATGATATCGCGATCCCCGGCCTGAGCGAGCCAGGTGCCGGATGCTTTGACCCACATGGTATCGCCATCCTTAAGCGAGGTATTCCCGCCTGCCCCCTGAGTTTTGAGGATGTCGGTTCCGATCTGCTTCGACAGCGCCAGAAACCGGTTGAACTCGCCCTCCGAGTTACCTACCGCCATCAAGACCTCCGCGTTTGAGATTTCCACTCACAACAATGAGCGAATTTTTCACCGATCGTATGTAAGCGATTGAATATCGTCAATGATGAAGTTTTTGCGTCAAATTGGCTTGCGGATGAGGTTTCGTTGTGATTATCTTTAATCATCGGCAGGGAGCGGCCGGGAGGAAACACAGTGAACGATGCCAGCCGGCATAAACTCATCACCGACCTTCTTCGCGAAACACCGTTCGCTTCGGTTCGCGACCTGCAAGTCCGCCTCGGCGTTTCCCCGGCGACCATCAGACGCGATATCGACAAGTTGCACGAAACAGGGCGAGCAAAGAAGGTCTACGGAGGGATCTCGGCTTTCGAAGTCGGCGGCCGGCTTGCGGCCCGACCATACGACGAGAATCGCGATATTGCGGTCGAGGCCAAGCGCGCGATAGCCCAAAAGGCCGCCTCGCTGGTGCGGGACGGTGACTCCATTATCGTTCATGCCGGTTCTACCTGCTTTCAGCTGGGCGTGCTTCTGGCTCGCCGCAACTTGCGCATCTATACCAATTCGATGCCGCTTGCTGCCTATCTCGGCGAGCACGGCAGCTGCCATCTCAGCCTTTCAGGCGGCGAACTCTATCGCGAGCCGGGGATCATTCATGATCCGGCTTCGGGTGCGCCCGATTACTTCGCTTCGCGATTCTTCGTTGGCACGCAAGGCATCGATTCACAGGGGCTTCTGGAGTCACACCCGCTGCTCGTCAAGGCGATCGGCGAGCTCAGCACCTGCGCTGATGAAGTGGTGCTGTTGGCGGACAGCCGAAAGTTTTCCATTCAGCCACGTAATCTGGCTTTGACGCTGTCGCGCGTCGGAACGATCGTGACCGACGACGGTTTGTCCGACGCAAACGCCAAGATGCTTGAGAATGCCGGTGTGACGATCCTCATCGCAGATGTCGGAGGCGTCATTTGACAGAGCATTGTCCAGTTGCGGTCTTTGACCTCGGAAAGACCAATTCGAAGCTGTTCGTCATCGACGGCAAGGGCGATGTCGTGGCGGACCGACGCGCCAAGCCGGTATGGCGCGAGCACGGCGACATTCGTGTCCTCGATGACGAAGCTCTTTTTTCCTGGATGCAGGACGAGCTCAGCCAGGCCGTCGAAGCGCATGGCGTTCGCCATGTGACGTTTTCCGCGCATGGCTGCACGTTCGCGCTGATCGGAAAAGGCGAACTTTGCCATCCGATCCTTGATTACGAACAGGAGCCTCCGGCATCGGTCGCAGCCAGGATCGATCCGCTCATTCCACCGTTTTCGGAAACCTACTCACCCCGTCTGCCGCTGGGGTTGAACTACGGCCGCCACATTCTGTGGCTTCAGGACAGGGATCCGAGCACGCTCGACGCTACCGATGCGATCCTTGCCTACCCTCAGTTCTGGTCATGGAAATTCTCCGGCCGCGCCACCTCCGAAGTGTCCTATCTCGCTTGCCATTCCCATCTTTGGGCACCGTTGGCCGATGACTTCAGCAGCCTCGTCGACCAAGAGGGTTGGCGCGCGAAAATGCCTGATCTTGTGTCGGCAGGTTCGTCACTTGGGACATACCCCGTCACGGCAGCGGGCGAAACTGTGGAGGTTATGGTCCACAATGGTGTCCATGACAGCAATTCCGCACTGTTCTACTACAGGTCCGTCGGCTTTGACGATTTCACGCTGATCTCGACTGGCACCTGGGTGATTATCTTCAATCAGGCGTGCCCTTTGAATGCCCTCGATCGTGAGCGCGACATGCTCGCCAATGTCACGGTAGACCATGCACCTGCCGCAACGATCCGGTTCATGGGTGGTCGCGAATACGACGTGGCAAGCCAAGGCTGGACAAAGCCGATCAGTATCGAATCGGTGGAAGCGGTCATCGCCAAGGGAAGCTTCGCCCTGCCGTCTTTCGCCGCCGGTGGGCCGTTTCCGGGTTCAGAAGGTCATTTCCTCGGACCAACCGTTGAGGGCGAGGAGCGGGCGGCCGTGGCGTTGCTCTACGTGATCCTGATGACGGATCTGTCACTCGATCTTATCCGTTCGCAAAACGACATTGTGATCGATGGCGGCTTGGTCAAGGCCGACCTCTATGCACCATTGCTTGCGGCCTTGCGGGATCAGACAGTCTTTACCAGTGCAAATCCCGAAGGCAGCGCCTTCGGGGCGGCTGCGCTCGTATTTCGCCAGTCCAATGTCCGGCCCTTCAAAAATGAGTGTGAGCGTATCCGTGCCGTCGAGATCGCCGGCCTTGGCGACTACAGGCGGGAATGGAGGCGACGTGCGATAGAGCTGAGGCGTGACGTGTCGCAGCCGGCCATGCTGAGCGAGGGGATCCGATGAACCCAGTTGTAGCATCGTCCCCGGCCATTGCTCCCGTTCTCGAAATGCAGAACATCAGCAAGACCTTCGGCAATACGCGCGCACTGACGAAAGTCTCCTTGACCGTGTATCCCGGTGAAATTCATGCGCTGATGGGTGAGAACGGCGCCGGCAAGTCGACGCTGATGAAGGTACTCTCCGGTGCGTACCTCGCGGATCCCGGCGGTACGATTCTGGTCAGCGGCCGGCCGGCGGTCACCGGCGACCCGATCAAGGCAAGAGCCAACGGCATTGCGGTGATCTATCAAGAACTGTCGCTCGCTCCCAATCTGACTGTCGCCCAGAACATGTTTCTCGGGGAAGAGCCGTCACGTCTGGGGTTTGTCGACCGCGCGGATATCAGGAAGCGCGCCGAGCCCATTCTGAAGCGCCTCGGCATCGGCTTTTCTCCCAATCAGCTTGTGTCGTCCCTTTCCTTGGGCGAGCGTCAAATGGTCGAAATTGCCCGCGCTCTGACCACGGACGCGCGCATCATAGTCATGGACGAGCCGACGACATCACTGACGAGCCGGGAAACCGAAAAGCTTTTCGAGGTGATCGCCAGCCTCAAGGCGCATGGAATTGCGATCATCTACATCAGCCATCGCATGGAAGAAATCTACGCGCTTGCAGACCGCGTCAGCGTGCTTCGCGACAGTGCCTATGTTGGCACGCTGAAGCGCAGCGAACTGTCGGCCGAGCGGCTCGTCTCCATGATGGTCGGCCGCGACCTGTCGTCGTTCTATAAAAAGGAGCACCGCGCTGCCGCGCACGATCGCCAGGTCGTGCTTGCCGTCAAGAATGTGGGAGACGGGCGGCGCGTGCACGATTGCTCTTTTAATGCCTGTGCCGGCGAGGTGCTGGCCATCGCAGGCCTTGTCGGTTCAGGCCGCACGGAGCTTGCGCGGCTGGTCTTCGGTGCGGACCACAAGGCAACCGGTGTCGTGACCTTGAACGGTCAGGAGCTTTCGCTGCGCGGCCCCCACGATGCGCTCAATGCCGGGATTGCCTACCTCACCGAGGATCGCAAGGCACTTGGCCTGTTCCTCGACATGACGATCAACGAGAACATCAATGTCGGTGTGATCGCCAGGGATGCGCGACCAGGCGGGTTCCTCGATTTCGGCAAGGCGAAGAAGCGCGCCGATGACGCCGTTTCGTCCCTGTCGATCCGAACGAAGAGCACGTCCATCAATGTCGGGGCCCTGTCGGGCGGCAACCAGCAGAAGGTGTTGCTGGCGCGCCTTCTGGAGACCAGGCCGCGGGTCGTCATCCTTGATGAGCCGACGCGCGGCGTCGACGTCGGTGCGAAGTCGGAAATCTATCGGATCATCGACGAGCTTGCCGAAAGCAGCATCGCCATCATCGTGATCTCAAGCGACCTGCCGGAGGTGATTGGTATCGCCGACCGCGTGTTGGTGATGCGCGAGGGACACATCGCCGGCGAGGTCGTCGCATCGCCGGACCGACCGATCGAGCAGGAGACCATCATGGCCCTTTCGACCGGTCCGGTCGGTCGAGACACAATGAGCGCGACATAAGAGAGAACCTGAAATGAGCGCAATGCAGAGCGGACAGACAGCAACAGACAGGATGAGGCTGAGGTCGACCTTGACCGCCCTTGGTATGCTACCCGTCCTCATTCTTTTGGCCGTCGGCTTTCATCTTCTCAGCGGTCGCTTCCTGAGCGTCAACAATCTGTCGATCGTCATGCAGCAGGCGTCGATCAATACCGTGCTTGCGGCCGGGATGACGTTCGTGATTCTGACGGGCGGCATCGATCTTTCCGTCGGATCGATCCTTTCCGCCTCCGCCATGGTCGGTGTCATCGTTTCGCTGTGGCCGGATGTCGGCATGCTTGGAATCCCCGCAGCAATCGCGGTCGGGCTGGGATGCGGCCTCATCAACGGAGTTATCATCGCGTTTTTGAAACTCCCGCCCTTCATCGTCACGCTGGGTTCGCTAACGGCAATGCGCGGTATTGCCCGTCTTCTCGGCAACGACACGACCGTCTTCAATCCCGATCTGCCCTTCGACTTCATCGGCAATGGCAATCTGTTCGGCGTGCCATGGCTGGCGATCATCGCATTGGTGACGATCCTGGCGTCCTGGGTGATCCTCAAGCGGACGGTGCTCGGAACCTGGATCTACGCTGTTGGCGGCAATGTCGAGGCTGCACGCCTCACGGGCATCAAAGTGCCGCTGGTGCTTTTGTTCGTCTATTCGATGTCGGGCCTGCTATCGGGCCTCGGCGGTGTCATGTCGGCAGCCCGCCTGTACGCGGCAAACGGATTGCAGCTTGGCCAGGCTTATGAGCTCGACGCGATTGCAGCCGTCATTCTCGGCGGTACCAGTTTCGTCGGCGGCGTCGGTTCGATCTGGGGCACGCTGATAGGGGCTTTGATCATCGCTGTCCTGTCAAACGGTCTCATCCTCGTCGGGGTTTCCGACATCTGGCAGTACATCATCAAGGGACTTGTCATCATCGTTGCCGTCGGACTCGACCGCTACAGGCTGAGAGGGATTAGCCGCACCTGAGCTGCGGCTGAAGGAACCGGGTTACCGGATAACAAAGGCGCAGGAGGCGCCATAAGGAGGAAAGCATGCGCATGATCTCTAAACTGCTCACCGCCACCGCACTCGCCGCGGCAATTGCAATGCCGGCCGCGGCAAAGGATCTTCAAAAGATCGGCATTTCGGTCGGCCTTCTGGGCAATCCATTCTTTGTCGCGACCATCAAGGGCATTGAAGACCGAGCCAAGGAAATCAATCCGAATGTTCAGGTGACCTCCGTTTCTGCCGATTACGACCTCAACAAGCAGGTTTCGCAGATCGACAGCTTCATTGCCGCAGGCGTTGACATCATCATGCTCAACGCTGTCGACGCCAAGGCAATTGCACCGGCCGTCAAGAAGGCTCAGGCCGCCGGCGTTATCGTCGCCGCCTTTGACGTGTCCGCACCCGGTGCAGACGTCACCGTCATGACGAACAACGTCAAGGCAGGCGAAGAAGCCTGCCAATACATCGTCGACAAGCTCAGCGGCAAGGGCAATGTTGTCATCATTAACGGCCCGGCCTCGTCCTCGATCCTCGATCGCGTCCAGGGCTGCAAGAACGTCCTGTCGAAGAGCCCTGATATCAAGATCCTCTCTGACGACCAGAACGGCCAGGGATCGCGCGATGGTGGTCTTGCGATCATGCAGGGACTGCTGACGCGCTTCGACAAGATAGACGCCGTTTTTGCAATCAACGATCCGACCGGCATTGGCGCAGAGCTTGCCGCAAAGCAGTTGAACCGGAACGAGTTTTTCATCACCGCAGTCGATGGCGCTCCTGATATCGAAAAGTCGCTCGCCAGCGGCAACTCGATGATCAAGGCCTCCGCTTCACAGGATCCCTACGTCATGGCCGGCGACTCGCTGAAGATGGCCGTCGATGTCCTGAATGGCAAGAAGCCGGCCGAAACGACGGTGCTTCTCGACCCGAAGTTGATCACGGCTGAAAACCTCAAGGACTACAAGGGCTGGACGGCAGCCCGCTAAGGTCTCCTCCCGAGTGGCCCGCCGTTGCCGCGTGCACGGCGGGTCGCCTTCCCTCAATGAAAATCTCAGGAAGCGGTTTGCCCATGTCCAAGATCGGTGTCCACTCATTTGTCTGGAGTGCCGGCTCGTCGAAGGATGAGCTCGATAAAGCTCTATCGAGGTCCCACGAACTTCAGTTCAAGCTTATCGAGTTTTCGTACCTCGATCCGAAACAGGTGGACGTGAAGTGGCTGGCGTCTCGCATCGAGTTACTTGGCCTTGATGTCGCAATCAGCATGGGGCTGCCCTTGGAGGGTGACATCTCCAGTAATGATCCGGCAGTTGTTGCCAAGGGCGAGGATATTCTCGATCGCGCTGTGGCACTCGTGCGCGATCTGGGCGGTACCAAGCTTGCCGGCATACTGAGCTCGGCCCACGGCAAGCAGGAACATGCGCTGACGAAGAAGGGATGGGATACGAGCGTCGCCACCCTGTCGAGAGTGGCAGATCGAGCCAAGGCTGCCGGCGTTACGCTAAACCTCGAAATCGTCAATCGCTTCGAGAGCAATATGCTCAATACGGCGGCGCAGGGGATGGCCTATATTTCAGACACAGGCGCTGCGAACGTCTTTCTGCATCTCGATACCTTCCACATGAACATCGAAGAGGCCGACGTCGGCCTTGCAATCCGTCATGCCGCGGACAAGATCGGCTATGTCCATATCGGGGAAAGCCACCGCGGTTACCTCGGCACCGGAAATATCGATTTCGCCACCATCTTCGACGCTCTCGTGGCGATCGGTTGGGATGACTATGTAACCTTTGAATCCTTCTCCACTACGATCGTCGACAAGGACCTTTCATTGAAGACGGCTATCTGGCGCAATCTCTGGGACGACAACGTTGCGCTTGCCAGGCATGCCCGTCAGTTTATCGAACTTGGGCTGGAAACCGCCAAGCGCAGGGCCGAGTTGGTCAAGCAGACGCACTTGACGTGGTCATAGGAATGGGCCGCTTAACCGCATACTCATGCGGTAGGCGCATGGAGTGACGGCTTTTTCAATCGCACGAACCCTCCCGAACGGCTGGCTTCGCGCATGGCCGTTCTTCAGGGGTGCGGCGCGCCAGACATAACGGTTGTCCTTTCGCCGTCTGGGCGGCTCGGTCAGGCGAAATTTGGTTCCATGCTTTTTGTGTAGACGCCGGCGATATCCGGAGAAAGTTCGCCGCCCGCCTGGGGTGATCCATTGGCTAGGTTGTTCCCAAGCGATTTGTTTTGCGCCACTCTTCGTACTCTCCGCGGGCATCGTCATGCAGCGGATAGTAACGCTGCAACGACCCGCCCTCCATGAGTTTCATTCGCGAAAACTCCTCCCAATCGTGATGCTTTTGCGATTCCTCGATGACGCTCGCAGCCATTGCGACTGGAAGCACAACCACCCCGTCATCGTCGGCGACGATGATGTCTCCGGGGATTACCGTGACACCGCCGCAGGCAATCGGAACGTTGACGGCGTTGGGGTAGATGCCGGTCTGCACATGATAGTTGGGCGTCCAGCCGCGCAGCCATAGAGGCAGATCCAGCTTCTCGACATTGGGCCGGTCGCGCATGCACCCATCGATCACGATGCCAGCACCGCCTCTGCCTTTGAAATACGTCGACATCATATCGCCGAAGACGCCCGAGCTCATGTCGCCGCGCGCGTCGACCACGACCACATCGCCCTCCTGCACGTGGTAAAGCACATGGCGGTGCAACTGCGTCTCCGGATCTGCATATTCTCCCTCGGTGAAGAGGTCGGGCCGCTGCGGCATGAATTGAAGCGTCAAGGCCGGCCCGACGATCGACTTGCCGTGATTTTGCGGCACGGGACCGACCATGTGCGGATTGCGGAAGCCCATGTGGCCTAGCGTGCCGGAGATCGTCGCGGCGCCGATTTCCTTCAATGCGTCGATCATCTCTCTGGGCGGTCGCGTAATCTCGGGCATATGTGTCATTCCAGGCTCCCGTTGGATGAAACTACCAGTTTGTGACAGAACCGTCGCGGCGCTTCAGGTGAGGCGCTTCCCAGAAACGAAAGCTCTCTGCCTTGACCGCCTCTTCGTTGACTTCGACGCCGAGCCCTGGCAGATCGCTGACCGGATAGTCGGGGCCGTCGAGCCTTGGTTGCACGGGGAAGAAGTCGGAATTGTCGAAGCCCAGCTTTGCTTCGGGCGCCCTGGTCTCGAGCCAGGCGAAATTCGGTACTGCGGCGGCGAGATGGATGGTCGCGGCCGTGCAGACTGGGCCGAGGGGATTGTGCGGCATCAGGTCCACATAGTGTGCCTCGCTCCAGCCGGCGACCTTCATCGCCTCGGTGAGCCCGCCAACATTGCAAACATCGAGCCGGTTGAACTGATGGATGCCACGCTCGATGTAGGGCAGGAATTGCCACTTGCTGGCAAATTCCTCGCCGATGGCGAACGGGATGTCGGTCATCCTGCGCAGGGACTCGTAGGCTTCTGGTGTCTCGTCGCGTATCGGCTCCTCGAGGAAATCAAGCACGCCACGGCCGAGCTTGTTACAGAAGCTCGCAGCCTCTGCCACCGACAGCCGATGATGATAGTCGATGCCGAGGACGACCTCGTCGCCCAGCGCTTCGCGCGCCTTGTTCAGCATGGTTGCGGTCGCGGCGATCGACTCCCGCGGCTCAAAGATGTCCTTGCTGTTTTGCCCGACGGGGAAGAAGCGGATCGCCTGCCACCCTTGTGCGCGCAGTTCGCGGGCCCGTTCGATGGCAACATCGCCCTCGGCCTCGTCGCCGGTCGAGGCGAAGGTGGGAATCCGGTCGCGCTGCTTGCCGCCCAGCAGTTCGTAGGCCGGCACCCCCAGCGCCTTGCCCTTGATGTCGTGAAGGGCAATGTCGATGGCGGAAATCGCCGCCTGCAGAACGCGCCCGCCTTCGAAGTATTGGCTGCGATAGACTTCCTGCCATATCCGACCAATCTGCATCGGGTCGCGGCCGATAAGAAACTCGCGATAGTGCTCGATCGCGCCGGCGACGGCCTTCTCGCGACCGCTCAAGCCGCTCTCGCCCCAGCCGAAGATGCCGTTGTCGGTCTCGACCTTGACCAGCATCTGGTTGCGCGTTCCGACCCATACCGGATAGGGCTTGATCGCCGTGATTTTAAGCTTCGTGGTCATCCACGCCCTCGGTTTACACGCATCCGCTTGGTCTCAGTCGGCCTTGAGGGCCATTTCCGTTTCGCCGTCGAACAGATGCATCCGCTCCTGATCGAACTCGAGCCAGATCTGTTCGTCGGGCGCCACGGCAATGGTCGGCGGCACGCTGACATTGACGATGGCTCCAGACAGAAACGCCTGTACAAAGGTGACGTCCCCGGTCGGCTCCACCGTGTAGGCCTTGGCGGGGACGCTTCCAGGCATCGCACTCTTGTGCAGCCTGATCGTCGAGTGACGTGCGCCGAGCACAACCTTCTTGGTTGTTGCCCTTGCGACCTTCTGGGCGTTGATTGGCGAGAGCTCGAGGCGCCAGCCCTCCGGGCTTGTCAGCACAGTATTGCCGCTTGCCGTTGATGCCTCCAGCGGAACAAGGCTCATTGCCGGGCTGCCGACGAAACTCGCGACAAACATGTTCACCGGATGGGCAAAGACCTCTGCCGGAGAATCGTATTGCTGCAGGAAGCCGCCATTCATCACCGCCATCCTGTCGGCCATCGTTACCGCTTCGAGTTGGTCGTGCGTCACGTAGATGACCGTCGCCTTGAGGTCCTGGTGGAAGCGCTTGATCTCCGAGCGCATCTGCACGCGCAGCTTTGCGTCGAGGTTGGAGAGTGGCTCATCCATCAGGAATACCGCCGGATCGCGAACAAGGGCGCGGCCCAGCGCCACGCGCTGCTGTTGCCCGCCCGAAAGTTCGCGTGGCTTGCGCTCGAGCAGCTGCGTCATGTCCAGCACTCGCGCTGCTTCCCTGACCTTCTTGTCGATCTCGCTCCTTGGCAACTTGCGCATCTGCAGCGGGAACGCCAGATTCTTGTAGACCGATTTCTGCGGATAGAGCGCGTAGTTCTGGAACACCATTGCGATGTCCCTGTCCTTGGGGTCGAGATGGTTGACCACCCGGTCGCCGATGACGATGTCGCCAGAGGTGATGGGGATGAGCCCCGCCACGAGATTGAGTGTGGTTGTCTTGCCGCAGCCTGAAGGGCCGACGAGCGCAACGAATTCGCCGTCGTTGACCGTCAGCGAAACATTGTTGACAGCTTTGAAGCTGCCATAGGTCTTGACCAGATTTTTGAGGACCACGTGGGCCAACGGCAACTCCCCTAGTGCTTGACTGCGCCTTCCGTGAGTGCGCGTACGAAGTATCGTTGCAGGACGAGGAACAGGACCACGACGGGCACGCTCATCATGAAGCTGGCCGCCATCAGGCCCGGAAAGTCCGTTGTATTTTCCGAGAAGAAGCGCTGGATGCCGACGGGCAGTGTCAACTGCTCGTTCTTGGAGAGGAAGGTATAGGCGTAGATGTACTCGTTCCACGCGCCAATGAAGGAGTAGATCGCCGTGGCGATGATTCCTGGCGCCGAGAGCGGCATCACGATGAGGACAAATGCCTGGAACCGCGTGGCCCCGTCGATGCGCGCCGCCTGCTCGAGTTGCACCGGGATGTTGTCGTAGAAGCCCTTGAGGAGCCAGATTGCCAGCGGCAGGCCGAATGTGAGGTAGGTAAGGATGAGCGACCCATGCGTGTTCACGAGCCCGATCGCGCGCATCAGGATGAAGAGCGGCACGAGAAAGATCACTGCCGGGAACATGTTCCGAAGCAAGACGGTGAAGAACAGAAAGTTCCGGCCCGGGAAGGTGAAGCGTGAAAAGGCGTAGGCCGCAGGAACTGCCACGATCACCGAAAGGATGGTTGTGGCGGTGGAGACGAAAAGGCTGTTCCAGAAGAAGCGCAGGAAGTCCTGGCCGACGCTGTTTTGCGGATCGAGCAGCTTCTGGTAGCTGGCAAGCGTGGGTTGGTCCGGCCACCATTGCGGCGGGAATTGCATGGCCGCGAAACCTGACTTGATCGAGGTGATCAGCATCCAGATCATCGGCAATGCGGTGTAAAGCAGCATGAACACAAGGAAGATGCGTCCGCCCCACCGCCATCCGTCAATGCGCCTGCGGCGGCGCGCCTGGCTTCGATGAGCAGTCTCGGCAATCGTGCTCATTCATTTCCATCCTTCTGTTCGTTGCCGCTCAGTGCGCGGACGTAGAAGTAGCCGAGCGACATCAGGATCACGAACAGCAGCACAGAATAGGCCGATGCCACCCCCCAGCGCTGGCGGCCGAAGGCGAGTTCATAGATGTGGGTGATCCAGATATGCGATGCGTTCGACGGCCCGCCGCCGGTCATGATCCAGGGGATGATGAAGGAATTGAAGTTGGCCACCGCCAGCAGAAGGATCGTCACCGTCGAAACGTTTCTCAGGTGCGGAAAGGTGACGTGCCAGAACCTCTGCCATGCATTGGCCCCGTCGACTTTTGCGGCGCGCAGCAACTGGTCGGGAACCGTCTGCAGGCCGGCCATCATCATGATCATGGCAAATGGAAACTCTCGCCAGATATTGACGACGATCAGCGAGGGCAGCACCGTGCTGACGCTGTCGATGAAATTCGGCGGCCGGTCGGCCAGTCCGAGGCCGACAAGCACCGCGCCAATGATCCCGAAGTCCGAATGGTAGATCCACTTCCAGATATAGGACGCGGCAACCGCGCTGATGACCCAGGGAATGATCAGGATGGCACGCAGGATGCCCCGGCCGACAAAGTCGCGATGGAGCGCCAGGGCACAGGCAAATCCCAGGACAAATGAGATGAAGGTCGATCCCAGTGTCCAGATGAGAGTGTTCGAGGTGACCTTCCAGAACACCGGACTTGTGAGGATGGCGATGTAGTTGTCGATGCCGACGAAGATCTTGTCTCGAAGCTGCAGGCCAGGCGGAGTATTGAAGAAAGACAGCTCGACCGTGTAGTAGATGGGGTAGGCTATGACGACAAGCATCACAGCAATCGCGGGAAGCACGTATGCGTAGTCAGCGCGATGCTCCCACATCTTTCGCAGCACGCCGGACCTGTCGGGGTGCAGTCTTCGGCTAACCTCGGCCTTGCCAGTCAAGATCGTCACTGTGCCGCACCCTTGTTCTTCGGAGCAAACCGGCTGCGATCGAGGCGCAGCCGGTCAGATCGTCAGGTCTGGACTAGAGTCCGCCATCCGTCAGGTCTTTTACCTTCTTGGCTGCGTCGTCCGCTGCTTGGTCGACGGTCATGGCCCCGGTCAGGGCATTCTGCAGCATGTCCGGGACGATGATGTTCATGATCTCGGGGGACTGCGGCAGCGCCGGGAACGGGATGCCGTATGGCAGCATCGAGGTCGTGACATCGAGGAACTTGATGCTGTCCAGACGTTCCTTCATCCATTTGGTCTTGAAGCCGTTAAGATTTCCCGGGTTCGAGCCGGCATAGGCCATCTTCAGCGACCATTCGGGGCTCGTCCACATGCAGATGATAGCCTTTGCAGCCGGCTCGTCTACCTTGCCGCCCTCCACATATTCGGGCTTCAGGATATGAATGTTGGAGCCGCCAAACACGACGGCGCGCTTGCCGTCCGGGCCGGTGGGAATGAGGCCATAGCGCATGTTGTCGATTACCGTCTGCGCCTTGACCTTGTCGGTATCCGTCGCCTTTTTCTGCAGGTCGAGCATGACGTTGTAGTCGGACGGGTGCGATATCATCATGCCGAGCTGGCCAGCGAGGAAGAGGGGCTGGTTGTCGGCCTGCTGGTTGGTAAGCGCCGAAACCGGAACCGACTTGTCGCGCACATACATATCGTAGGAGGCTTGCAGTGCCGCCTTGCTCTGTGCGGAGTTCAGCTCGACCACCTTATACGTCGGGTTGGCCGTAGCTTCGTCGAAGACGCCGCCGCCAAAGGCCCACAGCTGAGGCATGAAGCGGTACGGTGTATTGCCGGCATTCTTGCGTGCCACGAGGCCATAACCGGCAATTCCGAGCTTGTCGTGGATCTGCTTGGAATACTTGACGACGTCGTCCCAGGTTGCCGGAGCCTTGTCCGGATCAAGGCCTGCACGCTTGAAGATGTCGGCGTTCCAGATGAACGCCATCGTTTCGTTGTTGGTGGGAATGCCGTAGGTCACCCCATCCCAGGTTACGGCCTTCATTGCGCCCGGCCAGAAATCCTCGGTCGAATACCCTACATCCTCGGGTTTGAGCGGCTGCAAATATCCCTTTGCGGCGAACTCCGTGCCGCCGAGGATCTGCAGGCGGACCGCCATCGGTGCTGCATTGCCAAGGAGTGCGGTCCGGAACTTGTCCAGCAGGTCGTTATAGGTGAGAGCCTGTTCCTCAAGCTGGATGTTTGGATAGGTCTTGCGGAAGGTCTGGAAAAAGTCCTTGTAATACTCGCGCAGGAGGTCGGGGTCGCCCTCGAACACGCCCTGATACCAGAAAGTCAGTCGCCCCTTATAGTCGAGCGGGGTGACCTTGCCGCAATCGCCCGCCGTGTCAAAATCCTGGGTGCCGGCAATGGAGCGCACATATTGTGGCGACCACTTGCTCAAATCGATCGACGCACCGAGCGCCGACGCAGACATCAACGATATCATCAAAGCGGTTGAGACAGTGCCGCGCAGGACGGCACCTCCGAGTGAAAGCCTCGTCATAGGTATCCTCCGGGTTCGCTCCCATGCCGCTCTGCCTCAAGGCGAGCGGTCTTTTGCTCCTCGGCCGCAGGACGTTCTTATCCAGTGTATGCCTTAAAGCTAATTATACGTTTTCAGATCGTCGATTGCCTGTCAACCGGCGAAATCGTACATTGTTTGGAGGAGGCTCGCGTGATATTTAAGCAAGGCGTGTATTAATTGGGGACAGTCTTGGCCGATACGAGCGATTTCAAAGCACAGCCACCCGAAGGGATCGACGCGATCGGGGCCTCCAGCGAGGGTGCCTCGCTGTATCAGCTGATCAGGGAAGACATCATCGAAGGGCGGCTCGCCGCCAACGAACGGCTGGTGGTCACCGACCTCGCCCGACGTCACGGCACCTCGACCAATCCCGTGCGCGAGGCTCTGCAACTGCTGCGCGGGGAGGGCTTTGTTACCCTTGTTCCCAATCGCGGAGCGCGCGTCCGGCCGATTGATCAGGATTTTGTTCGGGACATCTACGAGATAGGAGTCTTGATCGAGCCGGCACTGACGCGATGGTTCGTCAGCATGGCGACTGTCGAAGACATTGCTGAACTCGAACGCATCCAGGCCCTGATTGAAGAGAACGACTTCGCCGACACGCTCAGGCACAGTGAGCTCGACACCGCCTTTCACACCATAATGTACCAAAGGCACTATAACCGCCATGCCGCCGAGCTTTGGTGGAAGCATCGCGAAGTGCTTCGAGCCGTGAGCCGGCGTTTCAACTTCACACTCGCCCGGCGTGCGGCGATCCTTAGCGAGCATCGAGAGCTCATCGAGCACGTAAAGGCGGGCAACGCGAACGAGGCAGCCGAGCTTATTGCGCGCCATGTCGAGGGCTCCGGCCGACACATCCTCGAACACATGCGTGCGCGCAACGCCGCTCGGGCAGGATAGAAAAGATCGCCTGGAATATCGTTATCCCAACCACTTCGGATAAAGGCAGTTGAGATGAAAATCACCAGCGTGCGGCCGTGGCTGATCAAGTCCGAGGCTTCCTATTGGGGAGAGTTTCTGTTCGTCGAAGTGACGACGGATGAGGGGGTGAGCGGCTGGGGAGAGATCACCACCACGACAAGGCTTGCCAATCGCGCCCTCTGCACGATCCTGCGGCAGATCGGTGCCGCAGTGACGGGCGAGGACCCGGCGCGTATCGAGTATCTCTGGCACAAGATATTCCGCAGCTTCACCTATATGGGCAGTCGCGGGGCCGCGGTCGAATGCGTGAGCGCCATTGACATTGCTCTCTGGGACATACGAGGCAAGGTACTCGGCAAGCCGATTTACGAGCTGTTGGGCGGATCGGTACGCGATGAAATTGCGCTCTACACTCACCCCAACCAGGCCAAATTTACCAGCAAGGAGGCTGTCGTCCGCGAAATTCGCGACATCGTCGAATCCGGCCACACTGCCCTCAAGTTCGATCCCTTCCCCTACCAGGGGCGCGCCGCCGGTGGCCAGCCTCGCGAACAGCGGGACGGGTACCTCGATGGCAGCATGTCCCGCAAGGACGAGCGCGAAGCCGCCGAACTCACGGCTCTGATCCGGGAAACGGCAGGCTCTGATGTCGACATTCTCATCGATGCGCATGGCCGGTTCGACGTTCCGACCGCCATTCGCCTTTGTCGAAGCCTCGAGGAGGCTGGTCAGATCGACTGGTTCGAGGAGCCCTGTCCGCCGGAGAGCCTCAATGCTCTCCGACAGGTCCGTGAGAAGGTCAGCGCCGCCATCTCGTGGGGCGAGCGCGGCCACACCAAGTGGGATTTCGTGCCGGTGCTCGAAAACAGGCTCGCTGACTACATCATGCCTGATGTGACCTGGACCGGCGGCATTACTGAACTCAAGAAGATTTCTGCCCTGTGCGAAGCCTACTACATCCCGGTCTCGCCGCATGATGCCGCAGGGCCGATCAACGTGGTTGCGGGAGCGCAGGTGATGATGACCGTTCCCAACTTCTACAAACTCGAAACGTCGGAGTGGAACCTCGGCAAATACGATCACCTCATCGACAGGCCGCTCGATGTTTCGAACGGCAGCCTCAAGCTTGCGCCCAGACCTGGTCTCGGCGTTGAAATGAACCGCGACTACCTTCAAGACCACGAGATAGAGCTGGCCTAGCAACGCTCTACGCCGCCCCAGCGAGCGCGGCGACGAGCCCCACCCACCAAAACGAGGACAAGTCATGCCAGAGGCAGATGGAGCCGACGAGGCGCTCAATCGGGTGAACATGCATTCCAAGCCGTCCGACCTTCGCATCACCGACATGCGGGTAGCCGAAATTGTCGGCGCGCCGTTCACCTCGGTGCTGCTCAAGATTTACACCAACCAGGGCATCGTCGGGCTTGGCGAGGTGCGCGACGGTGCCAGCGCCACCTATGCCCTGATGCTGAAGAGCCGGTTGCTTGGCGAGAACCCTTGCAACATCGATCGACTGTTTCGCCGGATCAAGCAGTTCGGCGGGCACGGCCGGCAAGGCGGTGGCGTATCGGCGGTTGAAATCGCGTTGTGGGATCTGGCCGGCAAGGCCTACGGCGTCCCCATCTACCAGATGCTCGGCGGCCGGTTTCGGGAAAAAGTGCGCGTCTACTGCGATACCGACGCAACGGTGCCGAGCGGCACCGAGACCGGAAAGCGCCTGAAGCAGCGCATGGAGCTCGGCTTCACCTTCCTCAAGATGGATCTTGGGCTGATGCAGATCGCGGATGTGCCCGGTGCGGTGGTGTTTCCGGCCGGCTCACTGGAAGGCTACCGCCAAAGTCCCACTCGCGGGCCGCTGAAGACCAATGACGAGCGGCGCGTCCGCAACGCTGCGTACGATTTGCATAACGTCCAGCACCCGTTTACCGGCCTCCACTTTTCCGACAAGGGCCTCGACCTGCTTGAGCAATACATCGCCGAGGTTCGGGAGGTCATCGGCATGGACGTGCCGCTCGCGATCGACCATATCGGCCATATCTCGTTGCAGAACGGCATTCGCCTTGCCAGGCGAATTGAAAAATACGTGCCAGCCTGGCTCGAGGATGTGATCCCTTGGCAATACACCGAGCAGTACCAGCGACTGCAGGAGGCCACCACGGTGCCGATCTGCACCGGCGAGGATATCTATCTCAAGGAGGGCTTCGAGCCTCTGCTCAAGAGCGGCGGCGTCTCCGTGATCCACCCGGACCTGCTCACCAGCGGGGGCATCCTCGAGACCAAGAAGATTGGCGATCTGGCGCAGGACGATGGTGTCGCCATGGCCATCCATATGGCAGAAAGTCCAATCGCCGCAATGGCCGCGGCACATGTCGCGACCGCGACCGAAAATTTCATGGCGCTCGAATACCACTCCGCCGATGTCGACTGGTGGGACGATATCGTCACGGGCCTTCCCAAACCGCTGGTGAAGAACGGCTTCATCACTGTTCCGGACAAGCCGGGGCTCGGGATTGACGACGTCGTCGACGAGGTGATCTCGCGGCATCTGCAGCCGGGTGTCGCCGGCATTTGGCAGCCTACGGATCACTGGGACAATGAGTATTCCTGGGACCGCACCTGGAGCTGAGGAAAAAAGGAACGAAGATGAAGATCACCGATCTGCGCTGCGCCGTTATCGGCAAGCACCCGATCGTCCGCATCGTTACGGACGAGGGCCTCTATGGCCTGGGCGAAGTCGAATTCACCAAGTCCTACCTCAAGCCCTTTGTGCTGCATTTCCGCGAGGCGTTGGTCGGCGAGGACCCGACCGACGTCGAGAGAGTCATGCTGAAGATCCGCCAACGCGGCTCCTTCAAGCCATACGGCGCCGCGGTGAGCGCTATTGAGCATGCGTTGTGGGATATTGCTGGCAAGGCCGCGGGCGTGCCCGCCTATAAACTGCTCGGCGGCAAGGTGCGGGACAAGGTGCGCGTCTACAACGGCTCGGTTCGCCAGAAACGCACGGGCGACCGGCCGGAGGATTACGCCGCTGACGTCAAGTGGATGATGGAGCAGCCGCAGAACTTCTTCATGATCAAGCAAGGGATCTCGTTCCACTCCAACATGAAGGACACCATCGAGGGCTTCCACTACGGCGTGACGCAGAAGAAGGCCGGCTATCACGGCGCCATGGATCAGGGCATGATCAGCGAGCGCGGTTTCAATCACATGATCGACTGCGTGATCGCAATGAAGGAAGTGCTGGGCGACAAGGTCAGCCTGGCGCTCGACTGCGGCCCCGGCTGGATGCTGCCCGATGCGATCAAGTTCGCCCGCGCGGTCGAGAAGTACAATTTGATGTGGCTCGAGGACATGCTGACTGGCGACTACGTGCCATGGGTCAATCCGCAGGCCTATCGGGAGCTGACAACCTCCACCTCGACGCCAATCCACACTGGTGAGCAGATCTACCTGCGACACAATTTCAAGGAGCTGATCGAAACGCAGGCGGTACGGGTCATCGGCCCCGATCCAGCCGATGTCGGAGGCATTGCCGAGCTAAAATGGGTCGCCGAGCACGCCTACATGCACTCGATCCTGATGGCGCCGCACGGCACTGCCAACGGTCTGCTCGGCCTCGGCGCGTTGATCAATGTCTGCGCTACGTTGCCGGCAAATTACATCGCCTTCGAGTATCCCACCGCCTCCGATCCCTGGTGGGAGGATCTGGTAATCGGCTTGCCGCAGCAGATCGTGAAGGACAGCATGGTGGACCTGCTGGAAGCGCCGGGGCTCGGCCTCGATATCGACGCTGAAGCGGCCAGGAGATATCTGAGGGAAGAGGATGCGGGCTTTTTCGACTGAAGCTTTCTCCACTTGCCCGCAGCAGCGATAGGAGCGGCGAAACCAGTCCGCGTCTTCTACATTTCCGCGTCCGAAGGACGCATGTTCCATATACAACTGACCACTATTCCTCGAATACCTTGCCGGTGCGAGCCTCGAGCCGGTAGCGGTTGCCGGGATAGATGAGGCGGGCGGTGGAGACGACGTGCCGCCCGGACCAGGTGCGGCGGCGGATGGCCAGGCAAGGCTCGCTCTTCAGGATCGTCAGGAGCTTGCACTCCCAGGACTGCGGCATGGCCGCCTCGACGATGTGCTCTGATCCACTCAGCGGGGCGGCAGCCGTCAGATAGGCGTTTGGGGTCAGAGAGGCAAAGTCCTGCGCCAGATAATCGGGGGCTGCTGCCGGATTGACGAACCGGTCTTCGATCTGCACCGGCACGCCGTTTTCGCTGTGCACGATCAGGGAGTGAAAGACGGGTGCGCCGATGTCGAGCTCCAGCGCGTCGGCCGTCTCGGGAGACGCTGTCTCCTGCGCCAGAATCACCACCGAGGCCTCATGCGCGTGGCCGCGCTCAGCAATCTCTTCGGCAATATTGCGCACCTCGAACAGGGCCGAATACCCCTTGCGCTCCGCGACAAAGGAGCCGACGCCCTGGATGCGAACAAGCTCGCCTTCGTTTGCGAGTTCACGCAATGCCCTGTTGGCGGTCATCTTGCTGACGCCGAGTTCGTTCACCAATTCGTTTTCGGAAGGCACGCGATGCTTCGGAGGCCACTCGCCGCTATGGATGCGGTCGAGTATCATCTGCTTGACGCCGGCGTAGAGCGGTGCGGTATCGTTATCCCTCATCATCTCGCTTGGACGCTTCATTGCCTGTTTCCTTTGCAATCGCGGAATCCGCTCGATAAGTCGACTTTCCTCTTGCATAACACAAAATATCTCATATGGTACCATATACAACCTCTCGAAAGATCGATCAACAAGGTCGGCGTCGAGCAAGCCGGCGAAGACCGGTGTCGGACCGCAAGGTCAATCGTCACTTCAGAGGAGATAGAACCAATGAAATTCAGCGCGCTTCTTCTTTCCAGCGCCTTTGCGCTCTCGGCCTTCGTCGCGCCCGTCGTCGCCAAGGACTGGAAGACGGCCACCATTACGCTTGAGGGGGCCTATGCGCCCTGGAACATGACCAATGCCGACGGCACGCTCGGTGGCTTCGAGCCCGAACTTGCCAAGGTTTTGTGCGAACGTGCCAAGATCGACTGCAAGCTCGTCGCATCCGACTGGGATGGCATGATCCCGGCACTCAATGCCGGCAAATTCGACGTCATCATGGATGCGCTGTCGATCACCGATGACCGCAAGAAGGTCATCGGCTTCACCATCCCTTATGCCGCGACGCCGGCCGCTTTCGCGACCGCCAAGGACAGCCCGCTTGCCAATGCAGCCGGTACCGGTGCGACGATCAAGATGACGCCCGGCCAGACCGGCGTTAAGGAAGTCGATGCGCTGAAGGAGGCCTTCAAGGGCAAGACGATCGGAATTCAGGCCGCGACCGTTTACGCCAAGTTCGTTTACGACAATTTCGGCGATATCGCGGAGATCCGCGAGTACAAGACCGGCGCCGACCGCGATCTCGATCTGCAGAACGGCCGTATTGATCTTGGCTTCGACGATGCCGTGTATTTCGCCAATGCCTTCCAGTCCGCAAACGACACGCTGGCCTTTACCGGCCCCGAGATCGTTGGCCCGATCTGGGGTGAGGGCGAGGGTCTCGGCATCCGCCAGGCCGATACCGACCTTCGTGACAAGTTCAACGAAGCGATCAAGTCCGCACTCGCCGACGGTACCGTGAAGAACCTCTCGATGAAGTGGTTCAAGGTCGACGTCAGCCCGCAGAACTGATTTCCGGCAAAGGCCGGAGGTCCCGGTCTCCGGCTTCAAGGCCGGGGACCGCATGCTATTCTGACACCGCCGGGACAGCGGCGGGCGCGGGGAACATGATATGGCAACACTGGAACTGATTGGGTTCGGCTCGACCGGATGGGGGGCGCTTCTTCTGCTCGCCGCGTTGATGACGCTTGCCGTGACCGCAAGCGCGCTTGCGATCGGCGCGGTGCTCGGCGCGATAATCTCTGCTGCCAAGCTCTCCGGCAAGGCTTGGCTTGTTGCGCTCGGCAACGTCTACACGACTGTCTTTCGCGGTGTGCCGGAATTGCTGATCATCTACCTGATCTATTTCGGAGGGTCCTCCGCAGTCACCTCGATCGGCAAGGCGATGGGCTATGAGGGCTTCCTCGGGCTGCCGTCGTTTCTGGCCGGTGCGCTGGCAGTTGGGATCATCTCCGGTGCCTATCAGGCGGAAGTATTCCGCGGGGCGTACCTTGCCATTTCCAAGGGTGAATTGGAGGCGGCATCAGCGATCGGCATGCATCGCGGTCTGCGCTTTCGCCGGATCATCATTCCGCAGGTGCTGCGCTTCGCAATCCCCGGTCTCGGCAACGTCTGGCAGCTCAGCCTCAAGGATTCCGCACTGATCTCGGTGACCGGTTTGGCGGAACTGATGCGCACCAGCCAGGTCGCTGCCGGTTCGACACGACAGTATTTCCTGTTCTTCATCGTCGGCGGCATCCTCTACCTGATCCTGACAAGCCTCTCCGACCGGGTTTTCAATGGCGCAGAGCGGCGCGCCAATCGCAGCATGCCGACAGCGGCCATGGGAAAGGCGTGAGGTAATACGATGGATTTCGCTTTTCTCGCGCAAACGATGACGACCCTGCTCAAAGCCGTCCCGATGACCTTGGCTCTGTTCTCCGTCTCGGTCTTCTTCGGTGGTCTTCTGGCCCTGCTGATCGTCTGGATGCGTGTCGCCGGCAATCCGGTGCTGTCGTCGATTGCCAAGGGATACATCTTCATCTTTCGCGGCTCGCCGCTGCTGATCCAGATGTTCCTCGTCTTTTATGGCCTCGGCCAGTTCGGCTTCATCCGCTATTCCTTCCTTTGGCCGTTCCTGCGTGAACCGTTCGTTTGTGCGGTACTGTCACTGGCACTCTGCACCGCGGGCTATTCTGCCGAGATCTTTCGTGGTGGCATTCGCGCCGTCTCGCCGCGCGAGATCGAGGCCGCTCGCTCGATCGGCATGTCCGGTGCTCTTCTCGTGCGCCGCATCCTGGCGCCGATCGCATTCCGGCACGCGCTTCCGGCCTACTCCACCGAGATCGTCCTGATGATGAAATCGACGGCACTCGCAAGCCTGGTCACCGTATGGGAAGTGACCGGCGTGGCACAGCGGCTGATCTCGCAAACATACCGCACGATGGAAGTGTTCCTCTGTGCGGCGATCATCTATCTCGTTCTCAACTTCATCATCCTGCAGGCGATGTCCCTGCTAGAATATTCGCTCTCGCGACACCGCCGTGCGATCCCGCCGGCGCTGAAAGCCTGAGAGCCCTCCGGACACGATTGGAGCTTCCATGCCAGGCGTTACCCGACTTTCCGTCCGCAACATCCGCAAAAGCTTCGGCACGCACGAGGTCTTGCGTGGCATCTCGCTCGATGCCGAGGATGGCGACGTCATTTCCCTGCTCGGTGCCTCGGGTTCCGGCAAGTCCACCTTCCTGCGCTGCATCAACCTGTTGGAAACGGCAACCGACGGCGAGATCTGGGTGGATGGCGAGCAGATCCGCATGATCCACAAGGGCGGCACGAGCCGGCCGGCGAGCCAGAAGCAGGTCGACCATATCCGCTCGGAACTGGGCATGGTCTTCCAGTCCTTCAATCTGTGGTCACACATGACGATCCTGCAGAATGTAATCGAGGGACCGGTCCACGTGCTCAAGCGTCCGCGTTCCGAATGCGTCGCCGAGGCAGAGGCGCTTCTCGAAAAGGTCGGCATTGCCGACAAGCGCCACGCCTATCCAGCGCACCTGTCGGGCGGCCAGCAGCAGCGCGCAGCGATCGCCCGGGCACTCGCGATGAAACCGAAAGTCATGCTCTTCGACGAGCCGACGTCGGCGCTTGACCCGGAGCTCGTCGGCGAGGTGTTGCGTGTCATGCGCGCGCTTGCCGAGGAGGGGATGACGATGCTGGTCGTCACGCACGAGATGAGCTTTGCGCGCAATGTTTCCAATCGCGTTGTCTTCATGAAGGAAGGCCTGGTCGAGAGCAGCGGCGCACCGGACGAAATGTTCGGGGGGGGCGCGTCACCGGCCTTCCGGCAGTTCATCGGTCATTTCGGAAGCGGGCAATGACGGTCACCATCGACACGCTGATCGGCTGGCGTGACATTGCACGCGTTGCGGCCGGCGAGACGCTTGCGCTATCACCCGCAGCCTGGGGCCGTATCGACAATGCCAGCCGGATCATTGAACGCATTGTCGAGACCGGGATACGTGCCTATGGCATCAATACAGGCGTCGGCGCGCTTTCAGATACGGTCGTCGATCGCAACTCCCAAAGCCGGCTGTCGCGCAACATCCTCCTCAGTCACGCCTGTGCCGTCGGCGAACTCCTGGCGGGCCGCGAGGTCCGGGCAATCATCGCGGCGCAAGTCGCCAATTTTGCGCATGGCCATTCCGGCGTACGGGCGGATATCATCCGCCACCTCACGGCATTTTTGGAGCACGATTGCGTGCCTGATGTCCCGTCGAGGGGCTCAGCCGGTTACCTCACGCACAATGCCCATACGGCGCTCGTCCTCATCGGGGAAGGAAGCGCATCGGTGGCGGGCAGGCGCATGAACGGCCGGGAGGCTCTCGATGCCATTGGTCTTGCTCCACTCGTGCTCGGTGCAAAAGAGGGGTTAAGCCTCGTCAACGGAACGGCCTGCGCAACGGGTTTAGCCAGCGTCGCGCTAGCACGCGCGAACCATCTGCTCGACTGGGCCGATGCTGTGGCAGCCCTGACGCTGGAAGCTTGCGGGTGTCAGATGGCGGCCTTCGACGAGACGGTGCTAGCGCTTCGTCCGTCGCGCGGCATCGCGCATGTCGGCGCTTCCTTGAGGCGGCGCCTGGAGGGCAGCGGGCTGATCGCAGCAGCGCTCGCAAAACGCACGCAGGATGCGCTCAGCCTACGCTCGGTCCCGCACGCCCATGGAGCAGCTCGCGACGTCTTTGACAATGCATCCGACGTCGTCGATCGCGAACTTGCCTCGGTCACCGACAATCCGGCGGTCTCGGGAACACCTGAAAATCCTGTCGTCTCGTCGGAGGCCCATGCCGTGGCGCCAGCCCTCGCGCAGGCGTCCGACAGCCTGGCGATCGCCCTTGCGCAGATATCGGCCATCAGCGAGCGCCGTATGGATCGGCTCGTCAATCCGCTGATCAGCAACCTGCCGCCTTTTCTGGCGAGCGATGCCGGCAGTAATTCCGGCTTCATGATCGCGCAATATACCGCGGCCGCGCTCAGCAACGAGAACCGCAGGCTGGCCGCACCCGCTTCCACCGATGGCGGCGTTACCTCCGGCCTGCAGGAGGATTTTCTCGCGCATCCAACGGCTGCGGCAAATAAGCTCCTTTCGGTCATCGACAACGCTGAATATATAGTCGCCATCGAGTTGATGGCGGCAGCCCAGGCGCATGACTTCCTGGCGTCGACAGCAAAGCGCGCCAAGGCGACGGACGCAATCCACCGTGCGGTACGTCAGGTCGTCCCGCATTACGCCGACGATCGCCCGTTGGCTGCCGACATCGAAGCGCTTCGTAGCTTTATCCGGCAAGAAGCACCGCCCGAATTGATCTGAGGAGCAGAAATGACAGCTGATTTCGACGTTGCCGTGATCGGCCTCGGCGCCATGGGAAGCGCGGCCATCTCCTTCCTTGCGGCGCGCGGCGCCAGGACGATTGGCATCGACGCCTATTTTCCTGCCCATGCGCTCAGCTCTTCGCATGGGGATAGCCGCCTGATCCGGATGGGCTACTTCGAAGATCCGTCCTATGTGCCGCTGCTGCAGCGCGCCTATAGCAACTGGCGCGCTTTGGAGGCGCGGCTTCGCACGGAAATTCTGACGATCACCGGCGTTCTCCAGATCGGGGCTGAAGACAGCAAGATCGTTACGGGCACACGCGCGTCCTGCAAGATGCACGACCTGCCGCATGAGGTCCTCGACAAGATGGACGTGGCGCGTCGGTTTCCCGCCTTCCAACTGGATGACGAGGACGTTGCTGTCCTCGATCCAAAGGGGGGCTATCTCAGGCCCGAGGCGGCTGTCATGGGCTATCTCAAACTTGCAGCGCAGGATGGTGCGGTTCTTCACTTCGGCGAACGGGTAACAGCGATCGAGCCGGGCGACGGCGGGGTGACGATCCGATCGGCTGAGGGCCACTATCGTGCCAAAAAGGTGGTGGTTGCCACCGGCTCGTGGATCGCCGAACTCATTCCCGATTTGAAGGAACACGCAGTACCGATCCGACAGGTCGTCGCTTGGTATCAGTCGCAAGACGGATTTGCGACGGAACCGCAGCGCATGCCGTGCTTCCTTCGGGACGAGGGGGCAGAGGGCTCCTACTTCGGTTTTCCGGCGATCGGCATGGACAGCGTCAAAGTCGGGAGGCACGCGCATTTCCGCGAGCCGATCGATCCCAACCAGCCCAATCCGCCCGTCAACGCCAGAGATACGGCACTCCTCGACAGCTTTATCGCCAGGCGCGTGCCGGCCGCTGCCGGACCGCGGGTCAGCGCCGTGACATGCCGCTACACGATGCTGCCGAGTGAGGATTTTCTGCTCGACGTTGCCCCTGGCAACCCGAACGTCGTCGTCGCGTCGCCCTGCTCCGGCCATGGCTTCAAGTTCACGAGCGTCGTCGGCGAGATTCTCGCCGACCTGGCACTTCAAGGTGGAACCAGCTTGCCGGTTGCAGCCTTCTCGTTCGATGCGATGAACCGCTTCGTCTCGGCCCGCAAATCGGCGTGACGCTCCAGGCTAGCTGCAGCGCAATCCGGTTTCCGCATTGAACAGGTGGATTGCTTGCGGATCGAAGGTGAGCGTCAGCATCTGACCATTCTCCAAGCTCGTGCGCGGCGGCAGGCAGGCCATGATCCGTTGCGTGCCCGCAAAAGCGGTGACGACAAGCTCGGGACCAGTCAATTCTGCAACCTCGCATTTCGCCGGTAGCGTGAGGCCGGACGAACCAAGCCGAAGTGATTCCGGCCGTATTCCGACAATCAGCTTCTGGCCATCTCTGGGCTCGGCTTGAAGTCCGCCCGGAAGAGGTAGCACGATGTCGCTGCCCTCGATCTGAAGTTCGCTGCCGCGAACCGTAGCGTTCAAAAGGTTCATTGGCGGCGCCCCGACAAACGTGGCGACATAGAGAGTTGCCGGTCGATCGTAAATCTCCGACGGGCTGCCGAGCTGCTCGATCCGCCCATCGCGCATAACCGCAATGCGGGTGGCGAGCGTCATGGCCTCGATCTGGTCGTGCGTCACGTAGACGACCGTGGTCTTGAGCATCTGATGCAGACGCTTGAGTTCGGTGCGCATCTCCATGCGCAATTTTGCGTCCAGGTTGGATAGCGGCTCGTCGAACAAAAAGACTTCCGGCTTGCGTACAAGGGCGCGGCCGATCGCAACGCGCTGGCGCTGGCCACCCGACAGTTGACTTGGCCTGCGGTCGAGCAGGCTTTCGATCTGCAGCAATTTCGCTGCATCGCGCACCGCCGTGTCGCGCTCGGCGCTCGGAACTTTGCGCATTTCCAAGCCGAAGCCGATATTGCGGTGGACAGTCAGGTTTGGATAGAGCGCGTAGGACTGGAAGACCATGGCGATGTCACGATCCTTCGGATGCACGCCGAGGACCGAGCGTCCGCCGATACGCACGTCGCCGCTTGTTGCTTCCGCCAGCCCCGCGATGATGTTGAGCAGGGTCGATTTTCCGCAGCCGGAAGAGCCGAGCAGAACGAGAAACTCGCCGCTCTCGAGCGCGATGTCGATGCCCTTCAGGGTTTCGACATCGCCGTATGTCTTGCGGATGTTGGCAATTTCAAGAGCACTCATCGAGCGGGCTCCTCAGATGTGGATGGTCCGCCGTAGTTGCGGGGAAGGGTCGAAATTGCCCGTGATGCGACCGCGGTTCCAGCCCGCAGGCAGTCAGCGAGAGGTTTTTCTTGCGCCAGGGCCGCGAGAAAACCGGCGTTGAAGACATCGCCGGCGCCGATCGTATCGACGACCGTGACGGAGGGGGCCGCAGCGGCGATGCACTGCCCGTCCGCACCAATCGCGAGCGCTCCGTCCGGGCCGCGCTTGACGACGACGATGGCACCCTCGGGCATATGGGATCGGATTTCGGTCCCCGCTTCGACAGGGTCGTCGAGGCCGGTGAGGGTGGTGGACTCCACTTCGTTGAGCAGCGCAATCGCGCAGCGGGAAAGCCAGCGTCGCGTGGCCTCGCAATTCTCGTTCGTCCAGCCGTCGAGCGGCCAGCCGGTGTCAAGCGCAATCGCAATCTGGTGCTTGTCGGCCCAGTCGAAGAAACCATCGTACTCGCGGGTCAGATCTTCCGTCAGGAATGAGCCGCAGAGCAACACGAAGCCCCCCGACAGCGTCGTGCCATCCAGGACGGCAAAGACATCGGAAAGGCTGAGGCGGGGCAGGTGACCGCGGGTGGTGAAGAACGTGCGCTCTCCATCGGGATGGGTGATGCCAACCGACAGTGTCGTCTGCTCAGGGCGCACCGGCCACTTCGCGGACCGCTTGCCGAAAGCCTCGGTCAACCAGCGACCGAACTGGTCGTTGCCAACATTGGCGGCGATCTCGAATTCGACGCCAAGACCTTCCCAGGCGAGGGCGCTGTTGCCCGCTGCCCCGCCGACGCGCAGTTCGTCGTGGTCGACGATGATCTCGGTGCCAGCCTTCGGCCAGGGAGCAGCAGGGCCGAGGATGAGGTCGATATTCACGTTTCCGATGACGGCAAGCGGGCGCATCATTCGCTCCGGGTGATCTTTGTCGAGCGCACAGGCGTGCCTGCGTTCTCGACACGCGCATCGGCGAAGGCGACCATGAAGCGCTGTGCCACGGGCAGCATTGCGAAGACTGCAGCCAGGCCCGAAGCCGGCTTGAAGCCGATGGTCACCGCGCCCGCAACCGGGGCTTCACCCGATGCATCGAAGATGATGACCGGAGCGCCGGTTTCGATGGCTGATACGGCCATGGCCGTGACCAGACCGGCGGTGCTGTCCTGTCCCCGGAAAAGAACGACACCGACGGCCGGGCCGAGCATCTCCATCGGTCCGTGCCGCAACTGCCCGCCTTCGAGCGAAAAGCAGGGAAGGCGGGAGAGTTCCGTCAGGCCAAGGGCCAGCGCTTCGGCAAGACCCTGCAGGCGCCTGCCCGAGGTAACGACCGTCGCCACGTTATCGAGAGCTGCAAGAGCGATGTCGATGCTTGGTGTTTCCGGGGCGGTGAGTGCGGCAAGGGCTGCCGCGGGATCCTCGCCAAGGGCTGCCAGCACTGCAAGGTGCAGGGCAAAGGAGACTGTCAGGCTGCGCGTTGCAGCAAATGCCAATTCCGTGCCGCCCGCTCCGATGAGGGAAGGCGCCGTACGCGCCAGGAATGATCCTTGCTCCAGGGTCAGCCCGAATGTGTCAGCACTGGCTCCTGTTTCAAAGAACCAGCGCACCACCTCGGCACTTTCGCCAGATTGCGAGGTGATGATAACTGTTCGGCCGTCGAGCGCGAGCGGTTGTCCGAGTTGCTCGGAAAGGGGTAGAGCGATCGCGTCGATGCCGCAGGCACGGTAGAGCGGCTCGACGGCCCGGCCGACGGCATGAGATCCGCCCATGCCGAGAAGAAGCAGCCTGGCGTTTTTCTTCAGCGATTCCGCAATGGCCTGAGCGGTTTGCCTTGCGTTGTCATAGGATGTGAGCGCATCCGCATGTTGACGCGCCATTTCGCGATCAATTGCAATCAGGCCGGCTGGTCGTTTGTTTTCCATGGTCCTTGTCATCCCTTGACGCCGCCGCTTGTCAGCCCTGATATCAGGGCGCGTTGCATGACGAGACCAACCAGCACCGGTGGCAGAGCGGCGAGCACACCGGCAGTCGCGATCAGTCCGTAATCGGAGACACGGCCACCGGCCAGATCGGCGATGGCAACCGTGAGTGTCTTGGCGCGCTGATCGGAGGTGAAGAGCAGCGCATAGAAGAACTCGTCCCAGCCGAGCAGGAAAGCGAACAGCGCCGAGGTGGCGACAACAGGCATGGCCAGCGGCAGGGTAATGATCTTCAAGGTCTGGAACAGGCCGGCACCGTCAATCATTGCCGCGGCTTCGATCTCCTTCGGGATGGAATCGAAGCCGGATTTCATCAGCCATGTCGTGAAGGGGGCGAGGATCGTCAGATAGACGAGGGCGAGGCCGAAGACGTTGTTCAGCATGCCGAGATAGGCCAGGCCCATGTAGAGCGGCACGGCAAGCGCAACCGGCGGCAGCATGTAGGTGGCGATGACCATTGAAAGCGACCAACCGACGGAAGGTGTTCGCGACACGGCCCAACCGGCCGGAATCGCCAGCGCGATAGCGGCGATCGTCGCCATGCCGGCAACCTCGATGCTGTTTCGGAGCGACGAGGTGAAGGCGGCGCCAGCGCTGTTCTCGATCGTCGACAGCAAGGCGGCGTAACGGGAGAAGTCAGCCGTTTGCGGCCACCAGCGGAGCGGCTTGGCGGCCAGATCGGCGGCCGGCGAGATGCTCATGATGAACAGCCAGAGAATCGGTGCCAGGATGACGGCCGCAAGCAGCAACGCGCAGACGTAGATGAAGGCTGTAAAGAATGGGCTCTTGCGTTCCATCAGGCGGCACTCCCTGCGGTCTTGCGCACCAGCGTGGCATAGGCGAGAGCCAGCACCGTTACCAGCAATGTGACGATCAAGGCCAATGAGGCGCCGGAGCCGGCCCGCTGGAAGGAAAACGCTTCCTGATAGACGAGGATCGACAGCGTCCTCGTACTGTTGGCCGGGCCGCCGCGGGTCATGACCCAGATGATGTCGAACACCTTGAAGGCCTCGATGGTGCGCAGCACCAGGGCCACCATCAGCGGACCCGCGAGATAGGGCAGGATCACGAAGCGGAAGCGGGCGAAGGGACCGGCGCCGTCGACCAGTGAGGCGGCAGTGACGTCACGCGGCACCGCTTGCAAGGCAGCAAGCGCAATGAGCGCGACCAGCGGAAAGTTCTTCCAGCAGTCGGCGACGATGAGGGCGGCAAGTGCTGTGCCCGGTTCGCCAAGCCAGGAGCGATAGGCGTCGATCAGCCCGACCTGCATCAGTGCGGCGTTGAGCGCGCCGTATTCCGGATTGTAGATCAATCGCCAGAGCGTGGCGTTGACGACGGTTGGCAGTGCCCAGGGAAGGATCATCAGGGCGCGCAGCACCGCGCGGCCCCGGAAATCCTGGTTGAGGAGGAGTGCTGCAAGCACGCCGATCACCATCTCGGCAGCAACCGAAATGACCGCGAACCAGGTGGTCGTGATCAGGGTCCGCTGAAAATTCGAACCGGAGATCATCTTCACGTAGTTGTCGATGCCGACGAAATTGCCTGATGTGCCGACAAGCTTGGCGTCTGTGAAAGACAGGCCGACGGTGTCGACCAATGGCCATCCGATGACGGCGATCATCACGACAAGCAGCGGCAACATCAAAAGCCACGCGCGGGTTGTCATCCAGGTGCCGGACATGAGGCGCCCTCTCAATTCATCGGACTGGTAAAGTGGAAACCAGGCGGCACGGGGCCGCCTGGACGGTTACATCGCTTAGAGACCGCTGTTGTCGGCAGCCGACTTCAGGGCGTCCTCCGGCGAAGACTGGCCGAGCAGGGATTCCTGGATCGCCTGCTGCAGAGCCGTGGAAAGCTCCTGATACTTCGGCGTGGTCGGGCGCGGATACATCGCGGCAAGACCGACCTTGGCCGCAGCGATCAGTTCTTCCTGGCCCTTCGTCACGGCCGGATCCTGATAAGACGATGCCCAGATCGGCAGGCTGAGCTTGGCATACTGGTTCTGCGTCGGCTGCGAGGTCATGAAGGTGACGTACTTCCAGGCCTCATCCGGATGCTTGCTGGCCGTGGTGACACCAAGACCCATCGAGCCGTTGACGGCCGAGGCTTCGCTCTTGCCCGCGACACCCGGAGCCGGGACAACGCCGACCTTGCCCGCGACCTTGCTGTCCTTCGGGTCGTTCGCCATGTTGTACATGTAGGTCCAGTTCAGCGCAAAAGCAGCATCGCCGTTCTGGAAGACCTTTCGCACATCCTCTTCCAGGAATTCCTTGGAGTTCGGGTTGGTCAGGCCGGATTTGTAGCTGGAAACCATATAGTTCAGCGCGTCGAGACCGCCGCCACTCTGGAAGGCCGGCTTGCCGTCCTTCAGGAAATCGCCCTTGTAGGCGCTGACGAGCGTCGTGTAATCGCAGATCGCGGCTTCGGCCTGCGACCAGCTCCAGGCGATCGGCGTTGCGAGAAGGCCCTTGTCCTTGATCGTCTTTGCCTGCTCGGCCAGTTCGTCCCAGGTCTTCGGCGGTGACTTTATGCCGGCCTTTTCGAGGATTTCCTTGTTGTAGAACAAATACTTGGTGTCGAGGATCCACGGCATCCCGTAGTACTTGCCGTCATACTGAACGGTCGTCCATGCACCAGGAAGGACACCCTTCTTCATATCGTCGGTGATGCGCGCGGTGACGTCGACGAGGACATTGTTGGTCGCGTATTCGGCAGGCCAGATCACGTCGAAGAGGACGACGTCGTAACCGCCGGACCCCTGAGCGAGCACCGTCTTGTCGTGCAGGCCTTCGTAAGGCACGAACTCGAGATTGACCTTGACGTCGGGGTTTGCCTTGGAAAATGCATCCGTCATGGCACGGACGTCGGCCTCGCTATAGGCCGCTTGTGCCATAAACAGCGCATTGATCGTCGTTTCGGCAAAGGCGTGCGGCGCGAAAGATGCGCCGATCAGTGCTGCGCCAAGCAGCGTCTTGTTCAGGGATTTCAACATTCCAGCCTCCAGTTTTTTGACATTCACCCGTTTGTCCGAAGGCGGCTGTCGTCGCCATCGGTTGTTGAAAAGGCGCCGGTTAGCCGGCTGCCGGATTCGGAGCGTCGTCAGAGCCGCTTTCGGACCCTTTTGCGTTCCCTGGAACTCTTTGGTTCCTTATTAAGTCAATTGTCTTGACTTATTTCTTCTTCAATATTCTACTGCTGTCAAGAGGGAATTCGGAATGAACGAAGCGCGCCCGATACGGGCAAAAGCAGGCACCAATCATGAAGGCACAAGCGCCCATAACCGGCGGGTGATGATGGATGCCCTGAGAGTGAATGGAGCACTCTCGCGAGCAGACCTGGCGCGCGCCACCAAGCTCACCAAACAGACCGTGTCGAACATCATCGACGAACTCGAACAGGAAGGGCTGGTCACCGCGCAGGAAGCTGTTCGCAAGGGCAGGGGACAGCCGTCGACGCCCTATCGTCTGGTGCCGGAAGGGGCGTTTGCGATCGGGCTGCAGATCGATCGTCACATAACCCGGGCCATAGCTGTCGACCTTGTCGGCAATATACGCACGCGGGCCGAGGCGAACCTGCCTCCCGACGGGCCGTCGCGCGGTGCAACCGTAATTCTCGAACTTATCGAGAAGGTTCGCCGTGACCTTGCCGGCCTCGTTGCTCAATCGGAGCGGCGGCTCGTTGGCCTGGGCGCGGCGATGCCTGGCCCGTTCGGGATCGAGGCGACGGGTGACGATCCCTGGATGATGGCCGCCTGGCAAAAGTTTCCGCTATTGGAAACGCTGGCGGCGGGCACGGGTCTTGGCGTTCGTCTGCAAAACGATGCGGCCGCATGCGCAACGGCTGAGCGGATGGTTGGCGCCGCCCATGGGCTCGACCATGCCGTTTGTCTCTATCTCGGCTACGGTATCGGTGCTGGTCTGATCCTCGGCGGGGAACTCTACAGCGGTGCAAACGGCAATGCGGGCGAAATCGGCATGGCGCTGCTTTCGGCAAGCGGCAGCCCGACGCCACTCGAGCATCGTGCCTCGCTCGCCTCGCTCTACCAGCACCTGACGATCGACCCGGCGGATCCAGGCGTCTATGCGATGGTGAACGAACTGGCGCTGAAGAATGATGCGAGAATACAGAGCTGGATCGAAGAAGCCGTGATGGATCTTCGCTGGAGCGTACATCTGATCGAATCGATCTTCGATCCGCAAACCGTGATTCTCTGCGGCGGTGCGCCTGAAGCCCTGGCGCGACGTCTGGTCGAGGCGATGCACCCTCTGCCGCCATCGATCGCCGATCGCCGTGGCCGGGTCATTCCTCGCTTCCAGCTTGGAATGACTGATCCCTGGGCCGTTGCGCTTGGCGCTGCCGCCGACCCGATCAGCCGCGCTTTCGACCCGAGCTTTGCGGCCATTCTCAAGGGTTCGCTGTAAAAGCGCTCATGCGCGATGGATCGGGTCGATCCATAAAACATCTTCCGGCTGTTCGACCGGTTCGATATCGAGATTGACGACGACCGGTTCCTGGCCGGAGCGCACAAGAACACATTCGAGCGTCTCGTCGCGGCTGGCATTGATCTCTTGATGGGGAACGTAAGGCGGCACGTAGATGAAATCACCGGGACCGGCCTCTGCCGTGAATTCGAGGTGGTCGCCCCAGCGCATGCGTGCCTTCCCTTTCACCACATAGATGATGCTCTCGAGATCCCCGTGGTGATGGGCGCCGGTCTTCGCATTCGCATGGATGGTCACGGTGCCGGCCCATATTTTCTCCGCCCCGGCACGCGCATGGTTGATCGCCGTCGCTCGGTTCATCCCTGGGGTCTGGGCGGTATTGGGATCGAGGGAATTACCCGGAATGACCTTCACGCCATGCTCGCGCCAGTCGATCGGATGGTGGTCGTGATCATGCGGAACCTCGGTCATTGCATCTCCTTCCGGCAATCAGGTCGTTGCCATCCTGTTCCCTGGCCATGTACTAAAGGCGGTGGATGCCGGAGAGCTCATCGAGCTTGCCGCGCAGTCTGCGCTTTACCTCCTCGTCCTGCCCTTCCATGGCGGCGAGCATTTCGCGAAGCGTTCCGCGCAGTCCATGGATCTGATCGATGAGATCCATGATCAGATCGACGCCGGCATCGTTGACACCCATGTCACGCGTCAGGTCGAGGATAAGCTGCGCCCGCGCGACATCGGTGTCGCGAAAATCGCGAGTGCCGTCACGTGTCTGAGGCAGCAGCCATCCCTGCTCGACCCACACCTCTAACACCCTCACGTCGATTTTAAGAAAACGGCGGAATTCAAGATCATCCATGGCTATTCTCCCATGCCCTTTCTCGGATCCTGCTCGTCGCCAGCTGTCCAGCCGGTCATGAAATCGGTCAGCTGCTGATCCGGTCCGTTCGGCAGCACGATTTTCAGAGAGATGTAGATGTCTCCAGCACTGCCGTCTTTCTTCGGAACGCCCTTGCCCTTCAGGCGCAAAACCTTCCCGGTGTTGGAGTGCGGCGGCAATGTGAGGTTGACCGGACCTGACGGCGTCGGCGCGCGCACCTTGCCGCCGAGCACGGCCTCGCGCAGCGTAATCGGCAGGTCGAAGCGAATGTCGTCGCCGTCACGAACATAGAAGCGATGCGGACGCACGCGAATTTCGACAAGCGCATCTCCCGGCCGGCCGCCGCCAATACCGGCCTCGCCTTTGCCGCGCAGTCTGAGCGTCTGGCCGTCGCGCGTGCCAGGCGGTATCTGCAGGTCGAGCGCCGGCCCGTCCGGCAAACGGATCTGGGTCTTCGTGCCGTTGACGGCATCGAGGAAATCGACCTCCATCGAATACTGCCGGTTCTGGCCCTGTGCATGGAAATCGCCTCCGCGTGTTCGTCGCGAAAAGAAGCTCGAGAAAATATCGTCGCTGTCGCCGAAGTCGGCATAGCCCGCGCTGTTGTGATAAGGGTTGCCGGCGTTTCCTGCAGAGGCATAGTCGCGATAGTAGTGGCGCGGCGCCTGCTCGGCACCGGTCATGTCGATCTCGCCGCGGTCAAAGCGCCCGCGCTTTTCTTCATCGCTCAGCAGCTCGTAGGCAGCGGAAATTTCCTTGAAGCGGTCCTCGGCCTTCTTGTCGCCGGGATTGAGATCGGGGTGAAGTTTCTTGGCGAGCTTACGAAATGCGCTTTGAATGTCTTTCTGCGTGGCGTCCTTCTTCACGCCGAGAAGCTCGTATGGATCGCGGCTCATGCATATCTCCGGTTCAGCCGGCGAAATCACCGGCATTTTGCCATCTATATAGGTTTGCGCGGCTGCTCCGACGAGAGGTTGTATCGGCCTCGGCACCTAATCGCGCTGCAGGTTGATCTCACTGGTCACCACCTGCTGGCCGGATGCCGGATCCTTGTCGACCGTTCGAATGCGGATCGCATTGGCATCGACACGCTGGATGGTCATGTTGGCGCTGCGGTCACCGTTTATCACCTTTGACCAGCGCACCGCGAGATTGATGGCGTCGCCGCGGCGGCTTCCCTGAAGACCGGATACGCCACCGGACGGACCGACGTAACGACCGGCATACTGTGTTCCGGTGACCGTGATATTGGCTGACACCGGTCGTGTGATAACGATCATCCCGCGGCAGGTCCCCTTCATCGAAAGCGCCTCGCCACTCGCCTGGGATGTGAAATTGCAACTCAGGTTGATCGGGGACGAGGAGGTCGTGCGTTTCATCATGCCTCCACCCGTCCAATCGCCAGCAAGCGACTGGAGGAAAGGCGCCTCGTCGGCATATGCGAAGCCGGTGACCAGCCAGAACAGCGCGGCCACAGCAGCATGTCGGCAGCACTTCATGACGTCCTCCCCTTGGAGATGATCAGGAATGCCTCAGAATGCTTGAAAGTTCCTCATACTGCAGGAACTCGGCCAAAATGTCCCAACGCGGTGGGTTAACGCAAGCGAATTCCTCTTGGTCTTGAGGTCCGACCTTATCGAGCGAAATTCTTGTCAGTTGAGAACTGCTATTGCTGCACTGCAATAATCGCCATATGGTAGAGACGCTGAACTCGGAGGTCCAAATGCCGCCAAGACCTTACAGCAATGCCCGTGCCACGCGATCCGATCGCGATCCGATCGCAATTGATCTGGCGCTTCAGGGAGGTGGCGCGCACGGCGCATTCACCTGGGGTGTGATCGAACGGCTCTTCGATGAGTCCTGGCTGGAGATTTCAAGCATAACCGGCACCTCGGCCGGCGCAATGAACGCGGTGGTCCTTGCACATGGCTATGCGCTGGATGGTCGAGAGGGCGCGAAGGTGGCTCTCGAGGCATTTTGGGCCCGGGTCAGCGACGTTGCGCGGTTCAGCCCGTTTCAGCGAACGGCGTTTGACGTGATGACCGGTAACTGGTCGCTTGACCACTCGCCTGCCTATCTCTTCTTCGACCTTATGAGCCGCTTGTTTTCGCCCTATGAGATCAATCCGACCAACATCAATCCGCTCCGCGACATCCTCGAGGAGAGCGTGGATTTCGAGGCCTTGAAGCGCTCCGAGATCAAACTGTTTGTCAATGCCACGAACGTGCGAACCGGGCTGCCGAGGGTGTTTCGCAACGACGAACTGAGTGCCGACGCCGTGCTGGCTTCGGCATGCCTGCCGATGCTGCACCAGGCGATCGAAATAGACGGTGATCCCTACTGGGACGGTGGGTTTTCGGGAAATCCGCTGCTTACGCCGGTCGTCCGGGAGAGTGCGGCACGCGACATTTTGCTTGTTCAGGTCAATCCCGTAGAGCGCGCGGGAGTTCCAAGGACTGCACGTGAAATTCTCAATCGCATCAACGAGATCTCCTTTAACTCCAGCCTGAAGAAGGAATTGCGAGCGATGGCCATACTCCAGCGGATGCTTTCGGAAAGTGGCGTTGCGCCGGATGAAATCGCCTGGGCGAAGGAATGGTCAAGCATACGTCTCCATCGAATTGCAACGCCACCGCGCATGGTGGAACTCAGCGCGTCATCCAAGATGAACGGCGAGTGGGAGTTTCTTTCGATGTTGCGGCAGGAAGGGCGCGAGACCGCGCAAGAATTTCTCGCCAGCCATGGCACGGATATTGGAAAGCGGGCGAGCTTTGACATCGAAAGCCTGCTCGATACCGTCCTGCAATAGACGTCAGAGCGCAAAGCAACGTCATGGATATTGTTGGCGTCCTTATCGCTCTTGGTGTTCTCGTCGCGCTCGCTTACCGCGGCTGGAGCATCCTTCTTCTCGCACCCCTTTGTGCCCTGCTTGCCGCACTGTTGGCTGGCCAGCCGTTGCTTGCCAGCTGGACGCAGACTTTCATGCGCAACGCGGCGGATTTCATTGCCCAGTTCTTCCCGATTTTTCTGCTTGGCGCTCTTTTCGGCAAGCTCATGGAAGCCAGTGGTTCGGTTGAGGCAATTGCCGTGAAGATGACCGAGACGCTCGGGGCAGGACGAGCCATATTCGCCGTCGTGCTTGCTGGCGCCTTCGTGACATATGGCGGCGTCAGCCTGTTTGTCGCTTTCTTCGTCCTTGCTCCAATGGGGCATGCTCTCTTCAAGGCGGCCGACATTCCGCACCGGCTCATGCCGGCAGCAATCGCCCTTGGAACATCCACCTTCACCATGTCTGCCATGCCGGGCACGCCGGCGATCCAGAATGCGATCCCGATGCCATTTTTTGGCACCAATCCGTTTGCTGCCCCCGGGCTCGGCGTCATCGCCTCGGCGGTCATGCTTGGTTTCGGCATGTGGTGGCTGCAGAGGGCGCGGCGAAAGGCGAAGCTGGCAGGGGAGACCTATCGCTACGCTGGCTTGACGGCCTCTGATGCCATTTCAAATGACGACAGGATGCGGGAGCGTGGCGCAGTCGCGCATGACTTCGATCCGGGTGAAATTGCGCGCGGCGGTCATGCGGCGATGCGACCAGGCTTTTTGATCGCAGCGCTGCCGCTGGTGGTCGTCGTTGCGACCAATCTGGTGATGACGTTCGCCGTTTTGCCGCGTATCGACGCGCATTATCTGGCGGAAACTGCGTGGGGCTCAACCACACTTTCAGCGGTTGCGGGTGTCTGGTCGGTGATTGTGGCATTGACGGCGGGCATCGTGGCGCTGCTCGTTACCAACTTTGACCGCGTTCCTGGTCTCCGTTCGATCATCGATGCCGGCGTCAACGCGGCTGTCCTGCCGATCATGAGCGTTGCCAGCCTTGTCGGCTTCGGCGCCGTCGTGGCTGCTCTCCCTGCATTCGAGACGGTGAAGGTCTGGGTCCTGGGCATCGAGGGAGGGCCACTGGTCTCCCTTGCGATTGCGACGAATATCCTTGCTGCATTGACCGGTTCGGCGTCAGGCGGGCTGACGATCGCGCTCGATGCCCTGGGGCCGACCTACATGGAAATTGCCCACCAGACGGGTCTTGATCCCGAACTGATGCACCGGGTTGCGGTCATCGGCGCCGGTACGCTGGACAGCTTGCCGCACAACGGTGCTGTCGTGACGCTCCTTTCTGTCTGTGGTGTCTCGCATAAGGATGGTTACCTTGATCTCGCCATGGCCGCCATCGCAAGCGCCCTTGTTGCGCTGGTCGTCGTCATCACGCTCGGAACTGTTGTCGGATCGTTCTGACCAGCTGCGACACCACATCCGGGAGTGCGTGGCTGCATCCACGCGATCGCGACGATAGACGGGCGGACGCCGGTGCCTCTATCGGCTCTGGGCGTCAAGGTGTACTCAGGACAACAGGCTGTACCGACTAGACAGAGCTCCGCTTCAGCCGGTTCGGGCGGGTGCGCATGTCGAACAAGAGACACTGGAGAGTACATGATGGGTTTTCCGCTTTTCGATCTCAGCGGCAGGCGAGCATTGGTAACCGGCTCGTCACAAGGCATTGGCTTTGCGTTGGCCAAGGGGCTTGCCGAGCATGGCGCATCCGTCGTGCTGAACGGGCGCGATGCGTTAAAGCTTGAGGCGGCCGCGAAGGCTCTGCGGGAGGCCGGTTACGATGTTGCTGTGAATGCCTTTGATGTGACCGATGCTGACGCAGTCAAACATGGCATCGACGAGATCGAGAGCGCCATTGGTCCAATCGATATTCTCATCAACAATGCGGGAATGCAGTTTCGCACGTCGCTGGAGGATTTTCCCGCCGATCGCTGGGAGCAGCTGCTGAAAACCAACATCTCCAGCATCTTCTATGTCGGGCAGGCCGTTGCCCGGCACATGATCACGCGCGGCGCAGGAAAGATCATCAACATCGCCTCCGTCCAAAGCGAACTCGCTCGTCCGGGCATTGCCCCGTACACCGCCACCAAGGGCGCTGTGAAAAACCTGACCCGCGGTATGTGCGCCGACTGGGCCAAGTTCGGAATCCAGGTGAATGCCCTCGCGCCGGGCTATTTCAAGACGCCGCTCAATCAGGCTCTCGTTGATAACGAGGAGTTCTCCTCATGGCTTCAAAAGCGCACGCCTGCCGCCCGCTGGGGTGAGGTGGATGAACTGATCGGCGCGGCGGTCTTCCTGTCCGGGAAAGGATCATCCTTTGTCAACGGACACACTCTCTATGTCGACGGTGGCATCACGACCTGCCTCTAGTGATGCCTATCGCCGTTGCAGCCCGCTCAAATCAGGTTCAACGCTATGAGGCGCGTCTGCCCAGTGGCAGCGAGTACGAGAAATACAGCGGAGCGGCGGCCCTCGGATTTCAGAGCCTCAATGGGTCGGACAAATTCACCGGGCGGGTCCAACCGGCCCATTCTGCACGTCCGCAAATACGGTTCCGGGTCGTATGCCTTGCCGAGTGTTCGCGCGCGGTTTGTCTGGCCGCGGAATAGTGAAATTCAATTGTAGCGTGCCGTCCTTCGACGTGCCAGGCCGTGGCTCGTGGCCGCTGGGTGGTGTGCCTTGCACCCTTCGGCAGGCAAGGGCACCTACGCCTTCAGACCACAATGTTCACCACCAAATCTTCGCAACCGTCCTCCCCATGCACAGGCTGCCCTGTCCTCAGGTGTAGCTCGACCGCCAATACGCTTCGACCTAGCGTCCGCTACGGGCTCGGGACCGACATGTCTCGATCACGCAAAAACAGGAGCACACCATGTCACAGGCAGAAGCAGAGAGCCGCAGGATTGGGCGGGAGGAGGCGAACATGACCCAGAACAACCCCTCACAACCCGCCAGAGCACGGTCCGAAGAGTTGGTCCCGTCGCGCTACGCGGTGCGGGTCGGCGAGATTGACGTGCTGGTTATCAGCGATGGGGTACTGCCGCTCCCAACCGCGATGTTGGGACATAACGCCGACCCTGCCGTCCGAGCTGGCTGGCTCGACGATATGTTCCTGCCGCAGGACGCTTTCGACTGGTCGCTGAATGCGGTTCTTGTGCGTAGTGGCGGGCAGACCATACTCATCGACGCTGGACTGGGATTGGACCCGGACTTGAACTTGCCGCGGGCAGGGCAGTTGGCCAAGCGACTGGAGGCGGCTGGCATCGATCTTGGATCCGTCACCGACATCGTGCTGACCCACATGCACATGGACCACGTTGGCGGGCTGCTCGTCGACGGGGTGAAGGAACGGCTGCGGCCGGACCTGCGGATCCACGTGGCGGCCGCCGAGGTCAAATTCTGGGAGGCGCCCGATTTCTCCCGCGTCTCGATGCCGCCGGGGTTCCCGGACGCGCTTCGGGCGGCGGCCAAGCGGTTCACCGAAGAATACCGCAGCCATCTGCGGCTGTTCGATGAGGAGCAAGAGGTGGCGCCGGGCGTGGTCGCCACACGTACCGGCGGCCACACCCCCGGGCATTGCGTGGTTCGCGTGGCGTCCGGCGGTGATCGGCTGATGTTTGCCGGCGACGCCGTGTTTGCGGTCGGGTTCGAACACCCCGACTGGTATAACGGTTTCGAACACGACCCAGAAGAGGCGGCCCGCGTCCGGGTCCGACTTTTGCGGGAGCTGGCGGAGACCGGCGCACAGCTCGTTGCCACGCACCTGCCGTTCCCGTCCGTCGGCCATGTGGCGGTTGATGGCGATGCTTTCCGCTGGGTCCCGGCCTTCTGGGACTACTGACCGCCTGGGGCGACCATTCCGCGTAGGCGCCTCGTCGACCGAGCGCCCATGCGTAAACGGTCGAACCTGCACTGGAAAAAACCGACTGGGCTCTTGATGGGCCTGGTCGCTGCAGCAGTCGAAGGCAGCAAAAATGTCCCAAATGAAATGCGCCGGCCGCTAGCCGGTACCGCACCGCGCCTCTCGCCTTACGAGGGATACATCTGCCGCGGCTTCAAGAGGGCTACTCCGTTTTCACTACATGGACAGTTTTGGCAAAATGGCTCCATAATGAACTCGAGGGAACGAATGGCCTGGGGACGTCCGTATGGAATCGGTTTCTATCGCGTTGGTCGATGATCATCCATTAATGCTGGCAGGTTTGGTGGATCTATTTAAACTGAACGAGGATTTCACGGTGGCGGCGACGGGAAGCAAGGCCAGCGACGTTCTCAAGATCAACGCGGAAATCCGCCCGGACGTATTCGTGGTCGACCGAATGGATGCAGTCGCGGGACCGCATGGGGCCGATGGGACAGGTCTCATTGGTTGGCATCGAAGGCCGCACCGAGATCGCCGCTGGCGTCGCTGGTTGCTTGCAAAGGCTCGTTCGCCAGCTGCTGAGGCATGCTTGGCTGCTGGGCGGACAGGTCAGGCAGTTGCTCAACCGACGGGACGCTGGGCTCTACCGCCACCGGCACCATGCAGAATCCATAGGGCTTGGATATCAGCCTATTGTTGACGAAGAGGCCCGCGTTCCAGCTATCAAATCGGCCAGCTTGAAGGCTAACGCGCTGAGGTGAGCCGGGGGCAACCGATATGACGTAACGGGGATCGGGACCATAGGTGTAGTTCCGGCCACCGTTAGGGGACGTCGAGATATACCAGTACGGCTGTCCACCGTTTAGATGGCGGATTTCCTCGTTGCCCTTGTAGAAGGCGGTTTCGACCGCTCTCGGGTTGCCGGGCTCGACGGCCAGGTTATACCCGATAGCCTCGCCGGTCTTCTTGGAAACGAATCCACAAAGAACAATGTCTTGGGCACTGGCAGCACTAACGCAACTTCCGACTGCGATAGCTGCGGTAAGCAAGGTCCTGATCAAGTTCGTAGCTCCTTTGGTGATCATCGCAGTTCGGAACCATGGAAGGGAACGAGGACTGTGTTGTCCCAACTCTTCAAATCTCTCGCGTCCAGCCGCTTTCCGTCGCGGCTCCCGGTCAGTAGCAACTTGGCGAGGACAGGATCAGGAGTCCCTACTTCCTTCATGACCCGCGCAAGCTCGACGGATGCGGCCATCGTGGCTTCCGTCTCATTGCCATCGATCGCCAGAGTGTGAACGTAGAGGGCCCCCGAGGGTATCCTCTTGCCATCCTTAGTGCCGCCGACCTCGACGATGCGTGTAGTGGCGGCTGCGAACATCACCACGCAGGATGACGCACAGACCGATCCCGCACGGACCACTACTGTCGTGGGTATGCCTTTGATCCGGGCCGATAGTATCCCTGCCGCAATCTGGCGCGCAGCGTATACGTTGCCGCCGGGTGTATCGACGAGCAAAATCACGCCTGCATCCGTGAGTTGGGTTCTCTTGACCTCGCTGACAGCGGTCCTGAACTTGGTTTCGTCACCAAACTCGATAGGACCGGATATTGCGACGGTATCGAAGTCGACCTTCCGATAATCGGCACTATTCGCCGGCACAGCAGCGAGAAAACTCGCCGCCGCGATTGCGATTGCGGTTAACTCTCGCATTGTGATTTCCTTTTCCGCGGCCACCTCATCGTCGGGCGGTCTCGCTCGAATTGCCGTGGCCATCACGACAACCCGCATATAAGAAGCATCCAGAACCTCAGGTTGCCGCTGGACGCCAATTACTTGCTGCTACATGCCAACACGCTGACGCACGTAGCTACCGGCACAGCAGGTAAGAAGGGCGGCAGAATAGGGGTGGTGATCTTAAATTCGAGGTATGCGAATTGGGCAGCCAACAGCTATGGCGCAACAGCCACGGAACGAGAGCATTCGGCTATTCGGATTTCGTGTGGGACCGCCCTCTCGCGAGGACATGCCCACGAGATGGGCGCTAAGCTATCAAAAATAGGTGCCCAGACGTAGCGACGTGTCCCGTGCGAAGCCCTAGGCCGGCCAGCACTTCATCCTTGCACGGGCGTCTTCAGGGGGTGCCGACGAATAAGCGCTGTTTTTGGCTGGGAAGCGGAGAGTCTCACTGGCTGCCGACCACTTCGGCCAGTTCTAAATACCTGCAGAAAGCGTTGGCCAACTGCATCTGTCTCGGCGTCTTGCAGTCGGCATCGAAGATTGCCGGGGAGGCGACCAGGATCGCTAAGCACTTCGCCCGCGAGATAGCGACGTTGAAACGGTTGGCGCTATAGAGGAACTCCATGCCCCGGGGGGCTTCGGCATAGCTCGAAGTTGCCATGGTATAGATCGCAATTGGCGCTTCCTGGCCCTGGAACTTGTCGACCGTTCCCACTCTGGCAGTGGGCAGTCGTTTCTGGATTTCGAGGACCTGAGCATTGTATGGCGTAATGATTACAATATCGTCGATGGAAAGCGATGCCACCTGGCTCTTGCGGTCCAACCACGTTGGTCCGCACTCGAGGATCCGGGATACTAAAGACGCTACGGCATTGGCTTCTTCGATCGATGAGCTGGCGTTGCCCGAGTGCTCGACAGGCAGGTATCTCAAGCCCGATCCCTTTATCGGCCCTTCGGAGAGGATTTCTTGCTGGCCGCATGAAACGATCGGGGCCAGTTTCCCTTCATAGAAAAGCTCGGAAATGAAATCACAGACGTCTGGTTGCATCCGCCAGGTCTCGGCGAGAAAAAGCCCTTGATCGCGATCAATAGTCTGCCGTTCTCCGAGAACATGCTCGAGGGACGAAACACCGACCCCATCGGGATGGGTGCCTTGGGTGGGCTGGTCGAGTTGTTGTGGATCGCCGAGCAACACCAATCGTTTGGCTGCGTGGGACACCGCGAGCACATTGGCAAGGGACATTTGGGCGGCTTCGTCAACGAATAGAACGTCCAGCACGTCTTCCGCGTCCGGGCGAGCCCAAAGGAAGCTGGTTGCCCCGGCAACGTCTCGTTGCCCCAACTTCATCACATCCAGTAGATCTTCGTTTCTTTTCGCAAAGAGGAGATGCGCGGTACTCGCCTCGGTGTTGCCAGCCTCGGGCTTCTGGACGCAACGAATATCGATGGCCATCTCTTGCGCGGCTTCCATCGCCTTGTCGAGGAGGTTGCGGATCACCTTGTGGCTGTTGGCCGTAATTCCGACCTTCTTTCCGTCAGCAACGAACTGACAGATCATTCGCGCACCTGTGTGCGACTTGCCCGTGCCTGGCGGACCTTGGATCGGCAGGACGCCTCTTTCCATCTTGGCCGCTATGCGGATCGCCGCATCGAGAGTGCTTTCCCCTTCGTTTTGCAGAGGTTCGCCACCGATACACGGTGGCAGGCGGAGCAGCAGTTCCCGAGCTGCCTGATATCGGCCTTCACCCGTTATGCCCTCATCAGCCACATACTCGCCCAACCGCAGAAGCGCCTCGGCCTGCTCGTCGGCAGGGATATGCTCATGGACAAACACAGCTTGGGGATGGACAGTGGTGGTATCCGCTCTCTTCTTGATGTCTATCGTGAATTGGTCGCTGGCGATGTCAAGAGCGGTCCCGAGCGGAGCGCCGCCGGGCTGAAAAAGCGACTTTTCTGCGCGAACGTCGGTATCCTGAGGCGGGAACGTGTAACGGTGAACCGGGATCTTACCTTTGCCTCCGGCGACCTCCTCAACAAAGGAAAGTCCGGAAATCGCCGCGCGCTCGTCCAGTAGCTCATCAACACTGAGATCCCTGAGCCGGAATTTTTCCCAGTAAGACGCCTTGTCTTCACGACGATGCCAATCGAGGATGTTTGCGAGAATCCATTGCGCCTGCTCTTGTGGCGAACGCTGTTCGGGATCAACCGAGATGCCGGTCAAAAGGCGTTCGGACAGTTCGGCGACGCGCCGTTGGCGGGTGGATACTTTTTCGCTGGGGGCTTCGTCCATGAGCGGTCTACGAGGAACACTGACGCCGGTCGCGACAAGCTCGTCGCGCCGCTCTTCCAGCCAGTCCCTGAGATACCTGGTAGAGACGCAGTCATCCTCATTGTAGCCTCGAACGATATCCTTTTCGCCCTGCGTAATTGATGAGATGTCTTCAAGCTCCAGCCCGGCTTGGAGCGACGCCAATGCCACGTTTGCGTCCCGTAGAGCTATCGTGCGCTCATATCGATAAAACTGTTCAAGCCGTTTGATGGAGTAGCTCTCGACACTCGCACGCAATGCGTTTCGAATGACGCTGTAGAGATCCACGAAGACGAGATTCCGGAGAAGCTGATCGATCTCCTCTTCACGGGAGGCGTAGCGCCCCATCAACCTCTTCAAGGCAGCCGGTTCATAAGGAGCGAAGTGGTATATGTGGAGGCCAGGATAGGTCTCCCTTCTCTCGACGATGAAATCGATGAAGCGCTSGAACGCCGCCTTCTCGGCCTCTCGATCGAATGCCCAATCACATACATACTCTGCTTTGCCATCAGCGCCCCAGTATTGATACCCGAACAGGTATTCCAATCCATGTTCGCCAACAAAGGGGTCACCTTCGAGATCGAAGAACACGTCGCCGGGATTGGGTTCGGGCAACGCGGACAACCCGAGACCTGGTTGGACTTCAATCAGCTCAAACCGAGGCTCTCCCGATTGCCTTGATTCCGCCTGTATCCGCGCTTGCTCCCGAACCCTTGTGAACGACTGCACCGCCCCACGCTCTGGCTTCCAAGACATGGGTAGCGGCATGTGGGCGAGCTGGTCGAGCGTCCTGATATCGTGCTCAGCGAATTCCGCTATCTGGTTCCGGGAAATACCAGCGACGAAGGAGAGGTGATCGTCATTGCGTCGGCGTTTGTCGCAGGCATCGTACCAGCGACAGATGTCGCAATGTGACGTCGGGTGAGGGTAGGTCTCTGCCGGTTCAGCCAGCGTCGCCGCTTCCGCCGCCCGCTTCGCTTTTCGATAATAGGTTCCATAGTCGTCCAGGCGAAAGCGCTGCGGCTCGAAGTCAGACCATGGCGCGACAACATAGGCCGCATGGGGTTGCAGTCCCTGGGTGGATGCCAACAGGTCCGAGTACAGACAGAGCTGCAGTACGGTGCCGCCCCGAGTCTCCCGGGCCAGCTTGGTATCCATAACTTCATAAGACCACTGTCCGAGATCGCTTGGCCGCTCGACGCGTCTCAGAATGTCAGCGCGACCAGCCCAGCGACCATCGTGAAGAGCGGCCTGCACTATGATATCGGGGCCTCGGCGCATGGCAGCGAGGGTCTGTGCCACCCAGACGTCCTCGATGCCGACGCCGTCGATCTTTTCGACAGAGAGACCGCTTGAGGTGAGGTGATCAACAAAGGCTGCCTCGTGCCTAAAACCGCGCTCCCTCAGGATGTCTAGAAGTGGATCCCACTGCACCGGCTTTGAAACCGCGCCGGACATGACCTGGAGGTCGAGGGACGTGAGATGCTCGCAGTTGAGATGGCCGACGAGATCCGACGCCGAAAGTTGAATTTGGTTGAGAAGCGTCTTCATTTGCTCATCTTACGCGAGAGAAGCCTTCGCAGCGAGCTTATTGAAAGCGAAGTTCGTTGAGGTCGATGCGCGGATGGAAACGATAGGATGGCATTGGCCTACTGTGCCGCAGGAGATTTATCGCTTAGTTTATTGATAAGTGTAGTTTCGGTATTTCCCTGCGAGCAGCTCTCTTATTTTCGGTGAGCCGCCTCCTCAGCCGAGTTATTAGCTGCAGTGCTTCGGACGGCGTCAACTTGACGCTGCTTGACCAAACCTCTGCTGGACAACCCGTCGCGGTGACGACCGCGCCGTCGGCCTCATCCTTGTACGTTGGGAGATCGCCTTGTGACCGCACCGAACGCGCTTGACCATGATACAGGCCCGCGAATGATTGACCGTTCCTCGAACATCTGCGATCGCCAAGAGTACGCTGACCGCTTATCGCGTCTGCCGCTTTCCAGTGAGTGCCCAAGCGTTGCGTATCTTCTGAAGCCGCGAGGAAATCTGCTCCTTTGGGGGGGAGAGGCCGATATTCCATTGCGAAAATCAGCCAAAGCCTGAGCCTCCAGCCTAGTTCTGCCGGCTGATCCGTCCCGGTCACCGATTGGCCTGCCAAGCTGGTGATCTACGACTGACCACGTCCCGTTTTCAAATGTTGTATCCGATAGCATCGCATTCTGAAGCGATTGATTTGGTGTGGCAACATCAGCCTGAGAACACTTTGAATGCAGTTAGACGAGGGCCAGTCGCAAATAGGCAGATCCCCCAAAGGCAATTTCGATTTCGCCTGGTGTGACAAGTTCGATCGCGCCACAGAGCGTGCCCGTCGTGACGAGCGCGCCAGCCTTGAGCGATGTGTTTGGCCGCATCCCATCATTTGCGTAGTCCAGGAGCCACGTCAGGACATCCCCCTTGGGATGCTGGGCGGGCGCATCATAGAGCGGCTGGCCGTTGAACGTCACCTTAAGTGCCGTTCCGCTTGCCGTGTCGACCGCCGACTTTGGCACGCGCGGACCGAGCACATAGCCGCTGTTTCCCAGTCGATCGGCCAGAAACAGAAGGAACGAGATCTTGCTGCTCTCCTCAACGGCGCTGGCCAGAAGTTCGGCGCCGAGATGAACGGCGTCGATCGCGTCGACGATGTCGGCTCGGCTGTAGCTGCCCTCCCGGCGGATCGGCAGGTCACGGCCGAGGCGAACGGCGATCTCTGCCTCGAATTTGGTGCCCCTCTGCCACGGAATTTGCGCCCCTGAGTCAGCCTGCACATAAGGGTGCAGTGGCGCGGTTACCGCCTGCCCGTCGGGCGAGACCGTCACCTTCCAGGCGTTGCTTTCGATCGCCTCATCGGCGGCGAGAAAATTCTGCGCGTCCATCGCGTGCCGGAGATCGGCAGGCAGGGAAAACCCCGCGGTCGGTGCCTGGTTTCGTGAACGGCGCAGACCGTGTAGTTTTGCTGCGAGTGCGCGCGGATCAAAGGGTGCGGCGGCCGAATCTGCCATGAGGTCTCCTCCTTTTGCTTTGAGTCGCGAGCCTATAGCTAACGCTTAGATGGAGCGAGGGGTCTTGATGGAAAGACTGCTATGCCATCGCTGCATGCCAAGATCGACGGTAGGCGTCGAGCCCGGAGACAGGGCTTCGCGTGACATGGCGCTCGGCGCCGGCAGGTGGCTTGATGCCGGTCAGCAGAGCGGCGCCCTGGCTCGTTCCGGTCGATCCGGGGACGGCGATGACATCGCGGTTGGTTAGAGCCGCAAGCAGCGTCAGATACGTATCGTTGAGCGCAAATGGTCCTTCCACGATGACCGGGCCCCGCGCGCCGATCAGATCGAGGCAGGCCTGGTTCATCATGGCGAGATAGAGACAGAGCGCGGCGTAGCGCTCTTCGGGTGTCACGTCTTGGGCGTTGACCCAACGCGCGCTTTTGCCGGGGAATGGGCCGGAGCCCGGCGCAACATTCGCAAGCAGCATCAGGCGCTTTGCTATCGCCTGCTCGAGCGCCGAGGCGACTTTTTCCTTGTCAACCTGTCCGATTTCGCCCGAGATCGTTTCATATTCGCGTCCGCCCATGAAGCGGGACGAGGGAACGGCCCGGCCATAGGCATCGACATTGGCGAGTGTGTCGCGCTTGGGATCGAGATGATCGAGATCGCCGCCGACCCCGAAATTGATCACCCATGTGCCCGTCGAGACAACTGCGAAAGGCGCTGGGCGGTCAAGCAGATGTGGCAGAAGCGACGCGTTGGAATCGTGAATGCCACAATAGACCGGGATTTTGCGGGTGAGGCCGATCGCGTCGGCAATATCAGGCAGGACCGGTCCGAGCGGATCGAAGGCCGAACGGATCGGCGCCATCAGGTCACGGATGCCGAGAGTATCGACCAGCGAGGAATAGCGGCCGTCGCGCGGGTTCCAGAGGTCGGTGTGGCAACCGAGTGAGGTCACCTCGTTCGACACGACACCGGTCAGCCGTGCTGTCCAGTATTGCGGGTAGGTGAGGATCGTTGCCACCTTGGCAAAATCATCAGGGAAGGCAGTCTTCTGGTAATGCAGCTGCGCGCCGATGTTCAGGCCCATCGTTTGGTGCGGCGAAAAGGTTTCTTCGAAGGGTGGGCGCAGTCGCGCATATGCGTCGCTGATGTCTTCGGGATATTCGTGCTCGTAGTCGAGCACCGGCATGGCCAGATTGCTCGTCCTGTCGAGAAGCGCAGTCGAGGCTCCATGCGTCGTGATCGAGATGGCGTCGAAACCCGGCTCCCTGGCGAAGGAGCGAAGGGCATCCAACGTGAAGGACCACAGCGTATCGATATCGTAGTGCGGATAAAGTCCACCCTTGAGAACCGTGTTCGGAGTTCTCGCCACGGCGATTTCGGCGCCGGTCGCGCTGTCCAGGACCACGACCTTGGCATTGGTCTTGCCGATGTCGAGAACGGCGATGCGGCTGTAATTCGGCGTCATGGCATATGGAAGACGGTGACGAGGTCGCTCTGGACGGGGGAATTATCCGGGTTGGTTGCCATGATGTCGGCCATGTGCGCCCACCACTTCCTCATGACCGGGTGGTCGGGCAGGCTTGCCATCGTGTGGTCAGCGGGGCGTGTCAGCACACCGAATAGCGTGTTCGTTTCGCGGTCGAGATGGATCGAGTAGTCGCTGGCGCCGGATTTGTGCAGCAGGTCGACCAGCTCCGGCCAGATTTCGTCATGCCGCTTCCTGTACTCGGCTTCCATGCCGGGGTTCAGCGTCATCTTGAAGGCGTGTTTTTCCAACTTCATTTAGAACTCATGGCTTTGAGACGGCGGGCGACGATCGGGATCGCGATGGTGATGATCAGCAGCAGGCCGATGAAGATCGACATGACGATGCCGGGCACATTCAAGAGGCCGAGGCCGAAGGTGACAAGGCCCATGACGAAGGCGGCAATGACGACGCCGCCAATCTTGCCGGAGCCACCGAGGATCGAGACGCCGCCGAGTACGACCATGGTAACGACTTCGAGCTCCCAGCCCTGAGCGATCGAGGGGCGGGTGGAGCCGAGGCGTGAGGTCAGGCAGACGGAGGCGACGCCGCTCATCACGCCCGTCAATATGAACAGGATGAATTTCACGCGCTCGACCGGGATGCCGGAGAACCGGGCGGCGAAGTCGTTATTGCCGATCGTATAGACCTGACGGCCGAAATTCGTGGCATGCAGCAGGATCGCAAAGGCGATTGCGAGCACAATGAAGAGCACGAACTCGAAGGAGAAGACCCAGAAGACATAGCCCTGGCCGAAGAAGGCGAAATCGTCCGGATAGCCTCCATAGGCCTGATCGCCCAGGACGATGTAGGAGATGCCGCGAAACAGGCTCATCGTGCCGATCGTCACGACGATCGACGGCAGCTTCATGACGGAAACGAGAAACCCGTTGAACATGCCGCAGAGCAGGCCAACGCCGATGCCGATGAGAACGAGGCCGGGTGCCCCGACACCGACTTGCGCTGCCGCTCCCATGGCGGTCGAAGCAAGTGCGATAATGGCGGCAACCGACAGGTCGATCTCGCCGGCAATGACGAGCAGCGCCATGGCAAATGCGATCATCGCCTTTTCAGTGAAATTGAAGGTCGCGTCCGAAAGGTTCCAGGCGTCGAGGAAGTAGGGGGATGCCAGCGAGTTGAAGATGAAGATCAAGACAGCAACGCCGAAGAGGAGGACCTCCCAGCTCGACATGATGCGCTTGAACGGCGTGCCGAGGCGGTCCGGGATGACGCGCTTTTCGCTCGGGGCGGAAACGACGGTGCTCATGCTGCCACCTCTGCTGGTGTCTCTGCTGCGGCCTTGTCACGCAGGATGATGCGGCCACGATTGCGCTCGCGCCTTGCGTTGAAGACGACGGCAAGGATGATGACGGTGCCGGAAATCGCCATCTGCGTGAACGGCGAGATGCCGATGACGGGAAGGGCATTCTTGATGACACCGAGGAACAGGGCGCCAAGCACGGTACCGATCACCGAGCCGACGCCACCGGCAATCGAGATGCCGCCGATAACACAGGCTGCAACGCTGTCGAGTTCGAAGCCGTTGGCAATATCGACATAGGCGACCGCATAACGCGAGACCCAGAGATAGCTGGCAAGCCCGGCGAGCGCTCCCGACAGAACAAAGGCAAGGAATTTCGTCCAGCCGACATCGATGCCGGCGTAGACCGCAGCCGTCGGATTGCCGCCGGCAGCATAGGCAGAGCGGCCAAACTGGGTGTGTTTCAACAGCATGTAGATCAGCGCGACGATGATGATCGCGGCCCAGCTCAGGATCGGCATGCCGAGGACGACGGTGCGCGGCACGTTGAGAAAGGTCGGCGTCATCTGGTGCGCGTTGACCCATTCGCCGCCTGACAGGACGAAAGCCATGCCGCGATAGATGGTGAGTGTGCCAAGCGTGACAACGATTGGCGGAATTTCCAGCGCCCAGACAAGGAAGCCGTTGATCGCGCCGAGAAAGGCGCCGATCAGGATCGCGGCGAGGATCAAGACGATCAGCGGCAGATCGGGATAGGCGGCGTTCATCATCGCAATGGCCATGCCGGTGAAGGCAAGGTTTGCAGCAACCGACAGGTCGATCGACTTCGTCAGGATGACGGTCATCTGAGCGAGCGCAAGGATGATCAGGATCGACGTGTCGTTGAAGATGGCAGCAAGGTTGCCGGGTGTCGCGAAATCCTGGGCTCTCGTCGAGAAGGTCGCAACCATGATCGCGATAATGATGAACAGCAGGGTTTCGCGTTTTTTCAGGAGTCTCGACATTCCGATTACCTCAAGCATTACCGGTCGCGGCGCGAACCAGCGTTTCCGGCGTCAGATCCTTGCGCTCGAAGAGGCCGGCCATGAGGCCTTCCTTCATGACGAGGACTCGATCGGACATTCCAATGATTTCCGGCAGTTCTGACGAGATCATGATGATCGACAGTCCCTCGGCGGCAAGCTCGCTGATGAAACCGTGCACGGCCGCCTTCGAACCGATGTCGATGCCCTTTGTCGGCTCGTCGAGGATGATCACCTTCGGCAATGTTGCCAGCCACTTGCCGATGACCACCTTCTGTTGGTTGCCACCCGACAGCGTCCCGACGGGAACCGAGAGCGCTGCTGCACGAAGGTCCAGGCGCTCGGCATATTTGCGTGCCAAGGCAAATTCATTGGCGGCCTTCAGGAAACCCTTGCGCGATGTGCGCCCGAGCGACGGCAGCGTCATGTTCTGGTAAATCGGCATGGGCAGCGCCAGGCCGTGGCGACCGCGTTCTTCCGGTACGTAGACGATGCCGGCGCGGATCGCATCGAGTGGCGAGTGGATTGTCAGCGCCTGGCCCCCAAGCTTCAGCGTGCCCGATGCGGGTTTGGTGATACCGAACAGCGACTGGCAGAGCTCGGAGCGACCGGCGCCGATCAGGCCGTAGACACCAAGGATCTCGCCCTTTCGAAGCGTGAACGAAATGTCGCGAAACTCTGTCTGGTGACAGTATTTCTCGACCTCGAGCACCGGACCTCCGATGGCCACTTCAACCTTGGGAAATGCATTTTCGACATCGCGACCGACCATGAGACGGACGATATCGTCCTGCGGCGTCTGCTTGAGTTGGCCGTGGCCAACAGCGCGACCGTCGCGGAAAACGACGTAATTGTCGGCGATCTCATAAAGCTCGTCGAACTTGTGGCTGATGAAGAGGATCGCCTTGCCCTGTGCCTTCAGGCCCTCGACGATGCGGAAGAGGTCATCGATTTCCTTGCGCGACAGTGCTGCGGTAGGTTCGTCCATGATGACGATGCGCGCTTCGATGGAAAGTGCGCGAGCAATTGCGACAAGGTGACGCTGAGCAATTGAGAGATCCTTGAGACGGATCGTCGGATCGATGTTGCTTTCAAGCGAATGGAGCAATTCCTTCGACCGACTGTTCATCAGTTTCCAGTCGATCGTGCGGAACTTCGTGCGCGGCGCGTGGCCGAGGAAGATGTTTTCAGCAACCGTCAACTCGTCGAAGAGTACGGTTTCCTGGTGAATGGCGGTGACGCCGACGTCGATGGCGGCCTGCGCATTGGCGAAGGTGGTCGGCTTGCCGTCGACGATGATCTCGCCTTCGTTCGGCCGGTAGATGCCGGTCAGGATCTTGACGAGTGTGGATTTGCCGGCGCCGTTTTCACCGATCAGGGCGGTAACCTTGCCGGGGTAGAGCGCGATGCTGACGTTATCGAGCGCCTTCACGCCGGGGAAGATCTGCGAAATGCCGCGCATCTCGAGGATCGCGGGCGCCTCGTCCGTCTTGAAACCCGCGACGGATTGTTGAAGGGCAGTGTTCATCAGCGTTTACCAGTGTTCAAATGAAAAGTCCCGGCGGCGCGAACCGCCGGGTTTTTGCTTGGATGAGCGAGGCTTAGAAAACCTTCGAGAACTGGTCGATGTTCGAAGCGTTGTACACGAACGGATCGGACATGGCGGCTTCGCCCTTGTCGTCGATCTTGATCTTGCCCATGCGGCCAGCTTCGATTTCGGTGCCCGGCTTGCCGGTCGCGTCACCCTTTACGAGGTGGTAGGCGATCTGCGTGGCAGAGTAACCGAGGTCGATCGGGTTCCAGATGGCGAATTCCTTCGTTGCACCAGACTTGATCGCGCCAGCCATTTCAGACGGCAGGCCGAGGCCGGTCACGTAGACCTTGCCGACAAGACCCTTGTCTTCGACAACCTTGGAAGCGGCCAGTACGCCGACCGTCGTCGGAGCGACGATGACCTTGACGTTCGGGTTCGACTTCAGCAGGCCCTCGGCTTCGCGATAGGACTTGTCAGACAGATCGTCGCCGTAAACTGTCGTGACGAGGTTGAGGCCCGGGAAGTCCTTGAGCTGCTTCTTCATCTGGTCGATCCAGATGTTCTGGTTGGTCGAGGTGGTCGTTGCCGACAGGATTGCGAAGTCACCCTTGCCGCCTTCCAGGTGGTCCTTGGCGAGCGTCAGGCACATCTTGCCGATCAGCTCGTTGGACGACGGGTTCAGCTGCAGGATGCGGCCGTCCTTGTTGACGCCGGAATCCCAGGAGATGACCTTGATGCCGCGCTGCTTGGCCTTCTTCAGGGCCGGTACGACAGCGTCCGGGTCGTTGGCGGAGATGGCGATGGCATCAACGCCCTGGGCGATCAAAGAGTTGATGACTTCGATCTGGCCCTCTGCCGTCGTCGAGGTCGGGCCGGTGTAGATGACTTCCACGCCGCCGAGTTCCTTTGCCGCTTCCTGTGCGCCCTTGTTGGCGGCTTCGAAGAAGCCGTTGCCGAGAGACTTCACGACCAGGCCGATCTTGACGTCCTTGGCGCTTGCTGCGCCTGCCATCAGGGCCACCGCAAAGGCGACGCCGACGGCGAGTGATTTTGCGAATTTCATGCTTTATCCTCCCACGTTGATAAGACTTAACTACATCCTGACGGGGCCCCTCAGGCAACCGACGAGGAATCCTCCTTCACTTGCGAGATCGTGCTCGCAATGACGAGCTTGATGCCCGCATCCTCGATCATCCGGACGGAGTCCTCGGGAACACCGTCGTCCGTAATGATCGTCGAAACACGGTCGAGCGGGCACAAAATGAGGCTCGACCGGCGGTGAAATTTGCTGGAATCGACCATGACAACGAGTTCGTCGGCCTGGTGCATCAGCTTCTGTTCGCTTTGAATGATCTGCGCGTCGGATTCCATGATGCCGAGCGGACCGACGCCCTGCGCGCCGATGAAGAAGCGGCGAGCGTAGAAATTGCGGATCGCATCATTGTCGAATGGCGACAGGATCAGGCTCTGCTCGCGGTAGATCACCCCGCCGGGGACCGTTACCGTGTTCTTCGAGTGCTTGACCAGATGCTCGGCAATCGCAAACGAGTTGGTCATCACCTGCATGCGATGGGCGGCCATGAAGTGCACCATCTGAAACGTGGTGGTCCCACCATTGATGATGATCGCATCGCCCTGATCGCAGAGATCAACGGCAGCGCGCGCTATTGAGCGCTTTTTATCGATGTTGACTGATTCCGAAACCCTGAAGGGCCGCCCGGCCAGATTGCCGAGTTGCGGCGGATGCACGGCCTCTGCGCCACCGCGTACACGCCGGATCTTTCCCTGCACATGAAGGGCCGCGATGTCACGCCGGATCGTCGCCTCGGAAGCCTCGGTCAATTCGGAAATATCCTGAATCGTAACGACCGACTTTTCCTGAACGGCGCTCAATATGATGCGATGGCGTTCGCGTTCGTGCATGGGGTTCCTCCTAGCTTGCTTATTTCGCAGTTGTGAGAATGTGTCAATCAAAAACGATCATAAAATTTCATATTGCGCTGCAGCATAATCGATTTTGATCGTTTTCGATTGACAATGTCCGTTTTGATGAGCGATACCGTGACCGCAAAGGAGCGTCGAGTTCGTTCGCGCGTCCAAGAAATTTTACATGGGAGGATGACATGGCGGCAACCGTCCGGCTTCTTGATAACCGTTGGGACGATTCATACGCGGCAGGCCTCGATGAGCCTGGAAAGCTGCTCTATCGCTCGAATTTGCTGGGTGCCGACAAGCGCATCACCAACTATGGCGGCGGGAACACCTCTGCCAAGGTCATGGAGACCGATCCGCTGACCGGCGAGAAGGTCAAGGTTCTCTGGGTCAAGGGTTCGGGCGGCGACGTCGGGACCATCAAGCTTGACGGCTTCGCCACTCTTTATCAGGACAAGCTCGTTTCCCTGAAGGGCATCTATAAGGGCGTCGAAGACGAAGACCGCATGGTCGGCTTCCTCCCGCACTGCACCTATAACCTCAACAGCCGTGCGGCCTCGATCGACACGCCGCTGCACGGTTTCGTGCCCTTCACCCATGTCGATCACATGCATCCGGACGCGATCATCGCAATCGCTGCCTCCAGGAACTCCAAGGAATTGACGAAGCAGATCTTCGGCGACGAAATCGGTTGGCTGCCGTGGCGCCGCCCGGGCTTCCAGCTCGGCCTCGACCTCGAAGCCTTCGTCAAGGCAAATCCGAATGCCAAGGGCGTCGTGCTCGAAAGCCACGGTCTCTTCACCTGGGCAAACGATGCCAAGGCCTGCTACGAGCTGACGCTCGACATCATCAACAAGGCGATCGTCTGGTTTGCGGAAAAGACCGAGGGCAAGACGATCTTCGGCGGTGCTGCCACCCTGAGCCTGCCGGTCGAGCAGCGCCGTGCCATTGCGGCTCGCCTGATGCCTGAAATCCGCGGTCGCATCGGCAAGGCAGAGCGCAAGCTCGGCCATTTCGACGATCAGGATGCGGTTCTCGAATTCGTCAATTCTAAGAATCTGCAGCCGCTTGGCGCGCTCGGCACCAGCTGCCCTGATCATTTCCTGCGCACCAAGATCCGCCCGCTGATCGTCGACTTCGATCCGGCAAAGCCCGATGTGGACGCGATCGTTGCCGGTCTCGACAAGGCGCTCGAAGATTACCGTGCCGACTACGCGCGCTACTACAACGACTGCAAGCATGACAATTCGCCCGCCATGCGCGATGCGAACCCGGTCATCTTCCTCGTTCCCGGCGTCGGCATGCTGTCCTTTGCCCGCGACAAGGCGACAGCCCGTATCGCCAGCGAGTTCTACGTCAACGCCATCAACGTCATGCGCGGTGCCTCGACCGTTTCCGAATATCAGGGCCTGCCTGAGCAGGAAGCCTTCGATATCGAGTACTGGCTGCTCGAAGAAGCCAAGCTTCAGCGCATGCCGAAGCCGAAGAGCCTTGCAGGCAAGGTTGCCTTCGTCACCGGCGGTGCCGGCGGCATCGGCCGTGCGACCGCTGCCCGCCTGATCGGCGAGGGGGCCTGCGTGGTCCTGGCCGATATCGACCAGGAAGCGCTCGACAACACGAAGGCCGATTTCGCTAAGCAATTCGGCGCCGACGCCGTGCGCGGCGTCAAGCTTGATGTAACCAAGGAGGACGGCGTGATCTCGTCCTTCGCGGAAGCCTGTGTTGAGTTCGGTGGCGTCGATATCCTTGTGTCGAATGCTGGTATCGCTTCGTCCGCCCCGATCGAAAGCACTGAGCTTTCGATGTGGAACAAGAACATCGACATCCTGGCGACCGGCTACTTCCTCGTGTCGCGCGAGGCGTTCCGCCTGTTCCGCAAGCAGGATCTCGGCGGCAACGTCGTGTTCGTCGCCTCCAAGAACGGTCTGGCATCGTCGCCGAATGCTGCTGCCTATTGCACGGCCAAGGCTGCCGAGATCCATCTTGCCCGTTGCCTGGCGCTCGAAGGCGCAGAAGCCGGTATTCGCGTAAACACCGTCAATCCGGACGCCGTGCTGCGTGGTTCGAAGATCTGGAGCGGAGAGTGGCGTGAACAGCGGGCGGCATCGTCCAAGATCGAGATCAACGAGCTCGAGGAGCATTACCGCAAGCGTTCCATGCTGAAGCTCAATGTCTTCCCCGAGGACATCGCCGAAGCCATCTACTTCCTGGCGTCGGATCTCTCGGCGAAATCAACCGGCAACATCATCAACGTGGATGCCGGCAACGCTCAGAGCTTCCCGCGCTAAGTCCAACTGCTGCGGCGGGCAAATGCCCGCCGCCTTTCATCCACATGTCCGGGGAGGAACCCATGGCCGAGTCAAAAATCGCGCAGGACCTGATTGCGCAGGAAAACGACAAGCGCGCAGCAGCGCTCAAATCCGACTATGAAGCGCTCGGCGCCAATCTGTCGCGCCGCGGCATCGACATTGAAAACATCACGCGCCGCGTATCCGAGTTCTTCGTCGCTGTTCCGTCCTGGGGCGTTGGCACCGGCGGCACCCGCTTTGCCCGATTCCCCGGCACCGGCGAACCGCGCGGCATCTTCGACAAGCTCGACGACTGCTCCGTCATCAACGAGCTGACGCGCGCCACGCCGAACGTCTCCCTGCACATTCCGTGGGACAAGACAGATGCCAAGGAACTGAAGGCAAAGGGCGATCAGCTCGGCCTCGGTTTCGACGCGATGAATTCGAACACCTTCTCCGATGCGCCGGGCCAGAAGCATTCCTACAAATTCGGTTCGCTCAGCCACACCGACGCTGCAACACGTGCGCAGGCGGTTGAGCACAACATTGAATGTATCGAGATCGGCAAGGCGATCGGCTCGAAAGCATTGACGGTCTGGGTTGGCGACGGCTCGAACTTCCCCGGCCAGAGCAATTTCACCAAAGCATTCGAACGCTATCTCGCCTCGATGGCCGATATCTACAAGGCTCTGCCTGACGATTGGAAGCTCTTTTCCGAGCACAAGATGTATGAGCCGGCCTTCTATTCCACAGTCGTGCAGGACTGGGGCACCAACTACCTCATCGCCCAGACGCTCGGCCCGAAGGCACAGTGCCTGGTCGACCTTGGTCACCATGCACCGAACACCAACATCGAAATGATCGTTGCCCGCCTGATTCAGTTCGGCAAACTCGGCGGCTTCCACTTCAATGACTCGAAGTATGGTGACGACGACCTCGATGCCGGTGCGATCGAACCCTATCGCCTCTTCCTCGTCTTCAACGAGCTGGTCGAGGCAGAGCAGCGCGGCGTCAACGACTTCAATCCGGCCCACATGATCGACCAATCGCACAACGTGACCGATCCGATCGAAAGCCTGATCAACAGCGCCAACGAAATCCGCCGCGCCTACGCGCAGGCGCTGATCGTCGATCGCAAGGCGTTGGCTGGCTACCAGGATGAAAACGACGCGCTGATGGCGACCGAAACGCTGAAGCGCGGCTACCGTACGGACGTCGAGCCGATCCTTGCAGAAGCGCGTCGCCGTTCTGGTGGTGCGGTCGATCCAGTGGCGACATACCGCGCGAGCGGCTACCGCGGGAAGATTGCCGCCGAACGCCCGGCCTCGATTGCCGGCGGCGGCGGCATCATCTGACCCTTAGCCTCCCTAGGCCGTTTTATCGGGCCGCTGTCGACGAGACAGCGGCCCGATTCCGTTTACGGCTTCCATTCACCGGCAATCTGACGGGTGGCGATGTTCAGCCGGTTCCAGACGTTGATGTTGGCGATGGCGATGACAAGGGCTGCCAGGCTCTTGCCGTCGAAATGCCGCGTGGCTTCATCCCAGATGTCGTCAGGCACTGGGTCGGCGCGATCGCTGACGCGGGTGACCGCCTCCGTCAGCGCAAGGGCTGCGCGTTCGGCCGGCGTGAAATAGGGCGTGTCACGCCAGGCGCTGACGGCAAACAGGCGCTCGTCCGTCTCGCCAGCCTTCTTGGCGATCCGTGGATGTCCGTCGATGCAGACGCTGCAACCATTGATCTGGCTGGCGCGTAGATTGACGAGTTCCAATAGGATTGGCGACAGACCTGTTTTGGCGGGTATCGTCCCGAGGGCATGCAGCGCCTGCATTGCGTCGGGAATGACGATCGCCGGATTTCCCATTCTTGCTTGCATCACGTTTCTCCATGGTGTGTTTTCCAAACTGACGCCGCCGGACGTGCTGTCACATCGGCCGGCTTTTGTTCGTCATGGAGTTGACGGAACACCGTGGAGGAATGTGACAATGGATGAGAAAAATTGGCTGGCGGGAGAATTTGAGGCGAATCGGGCGCATCTGGGCGCCGTCGCCTATCGCATGCTGGGCTCCCGCGCCGAGGCCGACGACGCTGTTCAGGAGGCCTGGCTGCGGCTCGGCCGCTCTGATGCTGACGCGATCGACAATATCAGCGGCTGGCTCACGACGGTTGTGGCGCGCATCTGCCTCGACATGCTGCGGTCGAGAAAGACACGCCGGGAAGAGCCGTTCGATCTACCCGTCCATGAACGCCTGGCCGACACGTCCAAGACCGTTGATCCGGAGCGGGAAGTGGCTTTTGCCGACTCCGTCGGCATGGCGCTACTCGTTATCCTCGAAACATTGGCGCCGGCCGAGCGCGTTGCCTTCGTGCTGCACGATATGTTCGATCTCCCCTTCGACGACATTGCGCCAATCATTCATCGCTCTTCGGCGGCAACGCGACAACTGGCAAGCCGTGCTCGCCGTCGGGTTCAAGGCAAGACCGATGTGCCGGAGGCGGACGCAGCGCGCAAGAAGCAGATCGTCCACGCATTCCTTGCGGCGTCGCGCCTCGGTGACATCAGGGCGTTGCTGTCAATCCTCGATCCGCAGGTCGTGTTCACCCCGGACACTGCGGCGATGCGGTACAACCCTTCGGTTCGCGAGCTTTTCGGCGCGGATGCGGTGGCAGAGACGTTCAGGGGTCGGGCTCAGGCGGCGCAGCCGGCGATGATCGATGGAGAGTTAGGGCTGGTGGTGGTCGTGGGGGGACACCTGCGCGTCGTCCTGCTTCTGACCTTCGATGGCGAGAAGATCGCCGGGATCGATGCCGTCGCCAACCCCGACTATCTCGCCAGCTTGAAATACGACTTGCTCTAAAAATAACAGTTCAAACGAAAAGAGCCGTCGCTTGGCCAGCGACGACTCTCACAGGGGCAGGGAAGCGCCCGAAACTTCAGCAATAGCTGCACATGGCAGCCGGGTTGTTTGGGATCACGTTCAGAAACTTGCCCACTGGAGAGGTCCGCTGTTCGCGCTTCCTGGCGGCCGTCTCAAGCAGACGCTTGAAATCGTCAAGTTTCACGCCGTCGGCACGGAGCACCATGGCGATTAGGGGGTCGTGAAGGGCTTCGGTAATGGTCAGGTCTTCTCTGGTCTTGCTCATGGTTTGCCTCCTTTCGTGGGCGGTAGCCCGTGTTTCACCCTGTTGCGATCAAATCAACCACGTTGACTTCCGCAGAGAGTGGTGTTACCGGTAAGTAACAATGCATTTGTTACCGATCGGTCACATGGATGTCAAGGACCTTGTCCGCAAAAAAATCAGAATCATTGAGCCTGCTGTCTCCCGCAAATACTGACGAGAAAATCCCGCCACGGGAGCGCATCGTCTCCACCGCTGCCGAGCTTTTTCGCGAGCACGGCATCCGTGGCATCGGTGTGGATGCGATTGCAGATGCGGCGCTGACCAACAAGATGACGCTCTACCGGCATTTCGGCTCCAAGGACGAGCTGGTCTGCGAGACGCTGCGCCGCGCTTCGGAAAGAGCCGAAACAATCTGGCGCGATCTCGAGACAACCCATCCCGGCGACCCGAAGGCGCAGCTCAGGGCATGGATCGAAGCGCGAACGCAAAGCCTTTGCGGCGAGCACGTCGGCTGTGATCTCGCCAATGCAGCCATTGAGCTGAAAGGTGAGGGGCATCCCGCCTATAGCGTGATCGAGCGCCACAAGGCTGAGCAACGCGACCGGCTCGAAGCGCTCTGTCGAGCAGCCGATGCGCGCGAACCGAAGCTGCTGGCCGATACACTGACGCTCCTTCTGGAGGGGGCTCGTGTTACGCGGCAAGCCATGGGCAACGACACATGTTGCAATCATTTCTCCAAGGCCTGCAACGCTGCCATCGCCGCCTTTGCGTGATGGCACCCGCCGATCGGCGGGAACCATATGCCTTTATGCCCGTTTCGGAAGATGCGGGAAGTAAAGGCATGGACTATCTCTATCTTCATCGTCTGTATGCAAAACGAGCCGAGCTCGAGGCAAAGCTCGAGCTCTATGAGGCGCGCGATTGCTTCGGTGACGAAGAGATCGATGATGGCACCGATCAAGAGCTGCGAGAGAAGCTCAGCGAAATTTCAAGCGAGATCGATACGCTGGAGCGCTCGCGCGCGCCCTGAACGTGCTCTAGCTACTGGCGTCCAGAAGCTGAATGGTGCGATCGTCGAACTCGCCGCGATAGAGCCGATCAACGACTTTGTGGAAAGCCGACCCGTGATCGCTGATCGCCGCAAAGAGGGTCATGGACGACCGCAGCTTGAGATCATCAGGAGACCCAAGGATCTCATGGGCGGATTTGCCCTCGATCGAAAGGACGGCATCGACACAGCGCAATAGTCTGCTACCGAGGACGGGGTCCGCGAGATAGGCGGTGGCCTCTTCCGCCGAGCGGATGGCGTATTTCTCTGCCATGGATGATGAGCCGAGCCCGGCAATCTGGGGAAATATGAACCACATCCAGTGGGATCGCTTGTGTCCGGCTCTCAATTCCGAAAGCGCTCGCTCGTAGGCACCATTCTGCGCATGAACAAAGCGATCCAGATCATAATCAATCTCATCGGGCATCGACGATCCTCCCCTTGCGCATAATTATATCATGGGGGAGGGTTGTCCATGCCCGGAACTCGACAGGTCCTCAGCAGGACCTGTCCGGGTATGGGCTGTGCTCCCGGCAATAATCGACCGAGGGCAATGAATCCGAGATTGACCCGACAGCTGCCGTGTCGAGGCCCGATGCCATGGGGGCCGTGAAATGGACCGTCAGTCCTGCAATGCCTAGAAGGGCAAAGGCCGCAAGAACGATGAAGCGTTCTGATATTGAAGGTTTATGTGCACCAACATGCTCGGCGTATTCGCGTTCACCCATGCCATTCAACTCGTCATCTGTTGCGTGGTGGTGTGCCACGTCGCCACGCGCCGCGTTCCAACTCTCGCTGTTTGTCATTTTGTTAACTCCTACACTGATGCGTGCACCGACACATGATCGTCCTCTCGCCGGCGAACAGCACGAATACGCATGTGTGTTCTTTTGGACCTCGATTGAAGACCGGATACACAAACGCAGTGTTCATAAAATCGAACCAATCGGTTTGATTTGGAACTTTGAGGGCTTGGCTCCTCGACAAAATTCAGCTTAGTTCGGATGATCAGTCAGATTGCGGATGCCCCCATGACCAAATCATTTGGCGCGATGTCCATCGCGCAGCTTTCCAGTCTCATTCAAACAACAGCGGTCGATCCCATCGAAGTGACGGAAGCTGTTATCGACGGCATCGAGGCCTATGCCGACCAGGCGGCCTTTACGGCAATCTTCAAGGATCGCGCAACGGAAGAGGCGAAGGCCTCATCGAAGCGAATGAGAGAGGGTCGCTCGTACGGAATGCTGGACGGCATACCGATCGCCTGGAAGGACCTGTTTGACATCAAGGGGCGGACAACGACGGCCGGGTCGACAGTACTGGCCAGAGAGCCGGCTGCGCAGGCGGACGCGGCTGTCGTGGCAACGCTGAAACAGGCGGGCATGGTCTCGATTGGCTGCACGAACATGAGCGAGTTCGCCTTCTCCGGGCTCGGCCTCAATCCACACTACGGCACGCCGCGCAATCCGCGCAGCAATGATGTTCCGCGCATTCCGGGTGGCTCATCTTCCGGCGCTGGCGTTGTGGTGGCAGCTGGCCTCGTGCCGGTGGCGATGGGGACGGACACGGGAGGTTCGGTGCGCATCCCGGCTGCCCTCAACGGTATCGTCGGATACAAGGCAACGCGCGGTCGCTATCCGATGGCAGGCGTCTTCCCGCTGGCAAAGAGCCTGGATTCGCTTGGTCCGCTCTGCAGGACCGTTCAGGATGCGGTGTGGATCGACGCGGGAATGCGAGGCGCGTCAGCGCCGTCAATAGCCGCTCGCCCACTCAAGGAGTTGGACATCGTTATCCCTGACAATATCGTTTTCGATGGTGCTGAAGCTGGCGTGGTCGCAACTTTCGAGACGGCGGTCGATTGGCTGGAGGCGGAGGGTGCATCGATCAGCCGGATCAAGATTCCGGCTTTTGATGAGATATTGGCGCTGATGGCTCGATATGGTGCCCTGGTCACGGCCGAAGCCTATGTGCTTCACCGCGAGCGATTGGCTGGGCCTGCGGCTGACGACATGGATCGCCGCGTGGTCGTGCGCACTCGACTGGGCGAGAAGACCACGCTTGCGGCCTATCTGGCGATCCTTGAAGCCCGCGAGCGGTTGATCGCCGATGTCGACCGCCTTGTCGGTGACAGCTTCGTTGCGTTTCCGTCGGTCGCCCATGTGGCGCCGCCGATCGCGCCATTGGAGGCCGACGACGATTTGTTTTTCGCAACCAACGGGAAGACCTTGCGCAATACGCTTTTCGGCAACTTCCTCGATTGGTGCGGCGTATCGATCCCCTGCGGGACGGGAGATGCCGACATGCCGGTCGGCTTCCTGCTTTCTGCCGTGGGCAAGCGGGACGAAGCGCTCCTTGGCGCGGCGCTTTCGGCGGAGACAGTTATCCGCGGAGAATTTACGTGAGATCGTAGGCATTGCTCCCGGGAGGAGAACATGACTGAAAGCAATTTGCAGAATGGACGTTTTGCAGTTTCGACGTGGTCGCTGCATCGGCTCCTGGGGGCCGTCTATCCCTACAGCCCCGATCCGGAAAAAAGTGCGGCACCCAAGGAGCCATATGGGCCGGGGCGTTCCGCGCTGACCGACATTCCCGGGCAACTTGCCAAACATGGTATCGGACGGCTTGAGATATGCTCGTTCCATCTGCCAAGCATCGAAGCGGCCTATCTCGCGGAGATGCGCTCAGCGCTTCAGGACGCCGGCATCCTGCTTCAGACACTCCTCGTCGAAGATGGCGATCCCAGCCATCCAGAGACCGCGGAACGCGACATTCAGTGGATTGCCGGCTGGATTGGCGTCGCGGAAGCGCTTGGCGCCAGGAACATGCGTGTGATCGCCGGCAAGCAGATGCCGACCGCAAAAAACCTTGAGCGGGCCGCGGGCCATCTCGGTTGGCTTGGAAAGCAGGCCGAGAACAGCGGCGTTCGCATTGTCACGGAGAATTGGTTCGACCTTCTGCCTTCGCCGAAGGAAACCAATTGGCTGCTCGATACACTGCAGGGCAAAGTCGGCCTGAATGGCGACCTCGGAAACTGGGCTGCGCCTGAAAAATACGCAGGCCTTTCCGACATCATGCGCCGTGCGGAACTCTGCCACGCCAAGGCCAATTTCAATGAAGCGGGGCTTGATAGCGCCGACTACCGCAAGTGCCTGGAAGCGTGCCGGACGGCAGGTTACGGCGGACCATATACCTTGATCTACGATTCACCATTCTTTGCCGATGAGTGGGACGGCATCCTGCTTGAAAAGGCATTCATCGAGGACTTCCATCAGGAAAAGCAGCGCGCGGCTGGCTAAACCGCGAAAGGAGCATGGCATGACTGGCGCAACGACGATCGACGGCTTCGCAAGGCGGATCAGAAGCGGTGGGGGCGGATTGATTTCCGCGTGGATCGGCATTCCCGATCCGCTTTTCGTCAATCATCTGGCGCAAGAGGCCTTCGATGCCATCGTGCTGGATATGCAGCATGGCGTCTGGGATATCGGATCGGCAGCCGTTGGCATTGGCCAGGGGCGGCTTGCCGGCAAGCCGGTGCTCGCCCGAATTCCGGTCGGTGATTTCGCATCAGCCTCGCGTCTTCTCGACGCGGGAGCCTCGGGCATCATTGCGCCGATGATCAATTCGGTGTCTGACGCCGAGGCCTTCGCCAAGGCCACCAAGTATCCGCCGGCCGGCGAGCGCAGCTGGGGGCCGACGCTGGCGATCAACCACACGGGACTTTCGGCCGCTGAGTATCTCGCGACCGCGAATGAAGAGACCGTGGCCATTGCCATGATCGAGACGCGTGCAGCCCTTGATGCTGCGGATGAAATCATGCGTGTTGAGGGAATTGACGGTATTTTCGTCGGCCCGTCCGATCTCTCGATTGCCCTGTCGAATGGAACGAAGCTGGCACCTGACACGGCGGAGGTCGACGGCGTTCTCAAGCACCTCATCGCCCGTTGCCGTGCTCACGGCAAATTCGGCTGTGTCTTCGGCAGCAACGGCGAGCGGGCCGGAGAATTGTTGAAGATGGGCTTCGATCTCGTCGTTGCCGGGGCCGACACGCAACAGCTACGGTCGGGCGCCGCCAGCGCGATTGCCGCCGCGCGACGCGTTCAGTCAAGCTGAACTACTTGACCGCCAGCCAGATGACATGACGCGCGCCTCCGCGTTTTCCGTTGGCGCGCGTATTGACGGCCTCGACGGCAAAGCCGCAGTCACGAAGCCGACGGGTGAAACCGGCATCCGGCCCGGATGACCAGACGGCAAGAACACCTCCGGGTCGCAAGGCATCGCGTGCGGAACGCAGGCCAGCGAAATCGTAGAGGCTGTCGTTGGAACGACGCGTCAGGCCGTCCGGCCCATTGTCGACGTCAAGCAGGATGGCGTCGAATTTCGCCTTGCTTTGCCGGATCAGTACGCCAACATCGCCTTGATGGATGGCGACACGCGGATCGTCGAGACACCCTTGAAAAACCGCCGACATCGGACCGCGTGCCCATTGCACCACCGCCGGCACCAGCTCTGCAACCGTGACGGATGCATCCGCCGGCAGGGCCGAGAGGGCGGCACGCAGCGTGAAGCCCATTCCGAGACCACCGATCAGCATGTTCGGGCGAGGACGTCCCGCGATCTTATCACGGGAAAGTGTTGCGAGCGCCTCCTCCGAGCCGCTCAGGCGGCTGTTCATCAGCTCGTTAGAGCCCAGCATGATCGAAAATTCGCTGCCTCGTTGCTTGAGGCGCAATTCGCCGCTTTCTCCGGGGATGGGCGCGGAATCTAGTTGGACCCAGGGGAGCATGTCTGTCGTGCCTCGCGTTGCGCGGTTCCCCTAGCACAAAAGAACTTCCCCGCGAACCGCCAGCGGCACGCGGGGGACGTTTTCGAAGTGATTGATCAATTGTTGTTCCGGCACGCCTGATTGGTAAGGGTGTTGGTTCCACCCCGAACCACTCGGTGCTGGCCCTCGGGGCAACCGGTCCACTGTATGGAGTTGGTGCTCGTCGTCGTGGTGCCAAAGTCGATCGGTATCGAGAACCCGCCTCCACCTGTTCCTTCAGTATCGGGCGAGGTTCCAAGCGGCGGCGACCCGTCGAGGCGGCCGCTGCTGTCCATCCCCATATTTGCTTGCGCAAAGGCTGAACCGGTGAAACTGAGGAGGAGCACTGAAGTCACTGCGATAAGCCTGCGCATGATCGAGATCCCTTCAAGTTGAAGCACTTACCAATGTAGCGCGTCATTCGATTCAGTCCAGCGGAACAAGCAGTGATGGCGTTGAAAATCGCGCAATAGCAAATGATGCTTAACAGCCGGCGCAAGCGGCTGCGCCGGCAGTGCTTGAATTCTCTCCTCGTGCGCCAGATTGCTTAGAAGGCGCGGACCAACGGAGGCAAGCATGGGCGAGAATTCCAAAGCCGTTCGGGTGCGGATATCCGGTCTGGTCCAGGGCGTCAGTTTTCGCGTGTGGACACGGGTCCGGGCTGAGGAGTTCGGCCTTGCGGGCTGGGTGCGCAACGAGACCGATGGATCCGTGACGGCGCTTATTGCGGGGCCGGAGACGGCTGTCTCGGCGATGCTGAAGGAATTTTGGAAAGGCCCCCCCGGCGCGTCGGTGCAAGCTGTCGAGGCCGAACCGGTATCCCCTGAGAGCGTCCCCTCCGGATTTCGGATTACGGCATAGCGCGGATTGGGAGAAACCGCGAGCTCCTCGCAGAACCGGAACGCGGCTATGGGCAACAGCCAATTGTTGTCCTCTTTCAACAGTCTCGCCGTAACGCGACCTCGTCCTGCATTTCTGATGACCGAAAACACATTTCAGCCATGGTATGAGCGAGTAGACATGTCTTGCCTGACTGAAACATGAATCGGAATCTTTGAAATTGCATGCCACCTCCATGATCCGACCGCTGTTGGCAGCGGCCGGTGCCTCACTTCTTGCTGCTTGTACGCAACTTCCCTCAGAACGAATTGTCGCAACTGCCCCGGCTCCCTCCATTGAGACGATTGCGCCCGAACCAGAGCCGCAGCCTGCGATCCAGCCCGTGGAGCGGGCTTCCGAGAAGCCGGACTACTCCCTCGCTTATGCCGAAGTCGACGAGGGAGAGTTTCGCTGGCCGGCGATAAATTACACAGCGGTCCATCCCGACTATTTGCGCCAGGAAGTCGATTATGCGACGGACGAGCCGCCGGGCACCATCGTGGTCGAGACGGAGAAAAAGTTTCTCTACCTGGTGCTGAAGGATGGACGAGCCATTCGCTACGGTGTGAGCCTCGGTGCCCAGGGCCGGGCATGGAAGGGGCGTGCAATCATTCAGTGGAAGCGAAAGTATCCGACATGGACACCGACACCGTCGATGATCAGTCGCAATCCGAAACTCGAACAGTGGAAGCAAGGCATGCAGCCCGGCGTGAACAATCCCCTCGGGGCACGCGCGCTATACATCTTTCAGGACGGCCAGGACACGCTCTATCGCATCCACGGCTCTCCGGAATGGCAAACGATCGGCAAGAACGCCTCGTCTGGCTGCGTACGGATGTTCAATCAGGACGTCATCGACCTCTACGAACGTGTGAGAGGCAAGGCGCCACTGCTTGTGAAGTGAACACCGCCTGACGCAGGCGGTGTTCGCCACTACGGCGCTGGATCGCTCGAACGATCATGATCCCATCCGGCGCCGACAGCGGCGTCGACCTCGCAGATGACGCCGGCTGGGTCGTAGCTGATCGTTACGTCACCCTTCAACTCGGCCGCCAGCAGGTTTTCGATCAGGCGCGAGCCGAAGCCTTTTCGCGATGGAGGAGTAACGGCCGGCCCCCCCATTTCCTGCCAGCGCAACCTCAGCCTGTTATCGCCGCCAAGCGACCATTCAATCGTAACGTGGCCTTCCGGTGCGGACAAGGCACCATACTTGGCTGCATTCGTCGCCAATTCATGCAGAGCCAGCGAGATTGACACAACCGCCCGCGGCGCCAGTTGGATGCTCGGGCCCGAGATCAAAAACCTGTCACGCTGATAGTGAGACAGAGACTGCTTGATGACGGCTTCCAGTTCGGCCTGCTCCCAGTTGCCGTGTGTCAGGAGATCATGTGCCTTGGCCATCGAGGCCAGTCTGGCCTCGAAAGCGTCCACGCCGGCCCGGGTTGCCTCCTCGCGTCCGAGCGTCTGTCGCGCAATCGCCATCACGGTCGCGAGTACGTTCTTCACACGATGGTTCAGTTCGCCCACAAGAACTGTCTGGAGCCGCTCGGCCTCCTTTCGGGCGCTGATGTCGTGCGCTATTTTTGAGGCCCCGACAATCCTGCCATAGGCGTCGAAAATAGGCGAAACGCTGAGCAGGACGTCGACAAGCCCGCCATCCTTGCGGCGGCGCTTGGTCTCATAGGGCTCTACCTTCCGGCCGGCACTGACCTGCCTGATGATCGCAGGCTCCTCTTCAATCCTGTCATCGGGAACCAGAATGATGACCGAGCGGCCGATCGCTTCCTCAGCTGAATAGCCATAGAGCTTCTCCGCTCCGATATTCCAGCTCGTGATCCTCATGTTCAGGTCGGTGCCGAGAATGGCATCGTCGGACGAAGCAATGATCGCGGCAAGGCGGCGTTCAACCTCCTGGGCCCGCTTGCGTTCGGTGATATCGACGACAACCGCTGCGGTTTGCCGTATCTCTCCATTCTTGTCGCGAAGAGGCGAGACGGAACTCGCTACCCATACGAGGCTGCCATCCTTGCGAACGTAGCGTTTCTCAATGTCGAAGCTTTCGCCGGTTTCCACCATCCTCCTGAACGATTGGACATAGTTGTCCAGATCCTTGGGAAAGGTGATGTCCTGCACTCGCATCTTCAGAAGCTCGGCTTCCGTGTATCCGACGATGTCGCAGAAACGGCTGTTGACCAAGAGCAGACGGCCCGCGAGATCAGACTGGCCTATGCCTGCGGCCGTTTGTGAGAATATGGCACGAAACCGCTCCTCGCTCTCCCGCAACGCGGTCTCGAACCTGACGCGTTCAGTGGTCTCGCTGACGATGCAGAAGACGCCGCCGACCTTTCCCGCTTCGTCCCTGATCGGTGAATAGGAGATGTCGAAGTGAACAGTCTCAGGATAGCCGTGTCGCTCGATATAGAATGGGCGGTCCTTGGCAACCACTGTCTCTCCGTGATCAAGAACACGTCGAAGGAGCGGTTCCAGATCGCTCCACAATTCGCTCCAGTGCTCGCGGGCGGGACGGCCGAGCGCCTTAGGATGCTTGCGCCCGATTGTAGGGGCATAGGCGTCATTATAGAGAGCGATGAAATCCCGGCCCCAGAATATGACGATCTGCGCCTTGGCGGGCAGCATGATGTCGACGGCCGATTTCAATCCGGCCGGCCACGAGGAAAAGGGGCCGATGCCGCTTGCTTCCCAGTCGCGGTCGTAAATGCGACCGGCCATCTCGCCGGATCCGGAATATGTGTCGCTGCTGCGCAGGGGTTTGTCCTCTCTAGAGTGCCCTTGTAATTCAAAGGTTTGGCGCGCAGACGTCAAGAGGCAATGCAAGAGGGCAGTCAGTTATCGTTCGACATGGCACCAGGCGGCYAGAAGCGGACGTGCGGTGCACCGCATCGCGACATTGTGCCCCGCTTCGTTGAAAAAAATCGAACCGATGGAACCGCGCTGCCAGCCCTTGTCATCGCAGGAGAACTCGCAATCGGATAGCGCCAGAAAAACCCGGGAGCGATACTGTATGTGGTCAGGGAAACGGCTGTAAGGCGCCATGATCGTGAGGCCGAGAGCCACGTCGCTCCGCTCTTCCACGCCGGATATGCCGGCCACGACCGCATGCGCATGCGTATGTTCTATGTTGATGCTGGCAAACGGGCCGGTTTTGCTCGCAACCCATTCGAGGCTCTTGGCGACGTCGTTGATGGCCGCAGCGACCTCTGCGAAAGGCTCACCCGTCAAAGCCAAATTGCGCAGCGCAAACTGCAATTGCGGAGCCAGGGGCAGCGAGGTGGCCGGTTTGTTTGCGATGGCGCCCGGTTCCTGGAGCAGGTGGAATACCTTCCCCGCGACAAATTTCTCCATGAATGGAGCAGCGTCGGACAGCATGATGTTTCCCAGCGCGCCGATCAGGCGTTGCACGGCGACAGGCCTGCGGGCGCGGCTCACTGGATAGTCGCCACTGGCAGCCCTGGTCCCACGATGCAGAAGGAGATCTGCTTCCCTTCTCAACCGGGGTTTCGACATCGGTATGGAACGCTCCTTGATCACATGAGGCGATCCTTATCCCGGCCGGATCAAAAAGCAAACCGTTCGAAGCACCATTTCCGAACATGTTGACCGCGGCCGCATGCGCTTGGCAGGAATCCTCACCCCAATGCCTTGCGTTTCTGCTCGGCGGTTGACCGCCAAACAGAAACGCGCCGAGCCGGTCCTATTCTGCTCGTTTCAGGGCATCTCCCAGAATCGAGACGATATTTCCGATTTCGCCGCTCTCAATGATCAGCGGCGGGGAAAGCGCGATCGTATCGCCCGTGACACGGATCAACAGCCCCTTCTGGAAGCAGTCGACGAAGACGTCATAGGCGCGCGCACCAGGCGCGCCGTCGCGGGATGCAAGTTCGATTGCGCCGACGAGCCCGAGGTTGCGGATGTCGACGACATGCCTCAGTCCCTTCAAGGAGTGAAGAGCCTCCTGCCAGGTGTCGGTCAAGGAGGCGGCACGGGTCAGCAGGCCTTCCTCCTCGTAGATCTCCAATGTGGCAATGCCGGCAGCACTGGCAACCGGGTGACCGGAATAGGTATAGCCGTGGAAGAGTTCGATCTGGCTCTCGGGCCCCACCATCAAGGCGTCGTACACTTTACGGCGCGCAAAGACCGCTCCCATCGGAATGGCGCCGTTCGTCAGACCCTTGGCGGTGGTGACAAGATCGGGAACAACACCGAAATAGTCGGTCGCAAATGGTGTCCCAAGCCGGCCAAAGCCGGTGATGACCTCGTCGAAGATCAGGAGGATGCCATGCTTGTCGGCAATAGCGCGCAGACGCTCCAGATACCCCTTCGGCGGCAGGATGACGCCAGCGGATCCAGACATCGGCTCGACGATGACGGCGGCGATCGTTTCTGCGCCATGCAGCGCAACCAGCCGCTCCAGATCGTCGGCCAGCTCGACCCCATGTTGCGGGAGCCCCTTGGAGAAACCATTTCGCTCGATGTCGAGGGTATGGCGCATATGGTCGGCCGGTATCTGCGGGAAGACGCGGCGGTTGTTGACGAGACCGCCGACCGAGATGCCGCCGAAGCCGACGCCGTGATATCCCTTCTCGCGACCGATGATGCGGGTGCGGGTGCCCTGGCCGATGGCGCGCTGGTAGGCGATCGCAATCTTCAACGCCGTATCGACCGATTCCGAGCCGGAGCCGGTGAAGAACACGCGATCGAGTTTTGCGCTTAAGCCACCCGGCGCGATCCTTGCGAGCCTTTCGGCAAAGTCGAAGGCGACGGGATGGCCCATCTGAAAGGTCGGGGCAAAGTCCATCGTCTGCAGCTGGCGAGCAACGGCATCCGCGATGCGCTGGCGACCGTGGCCGGCATTGACGCACCAGAGGCCAGCCGTGCCGTCCAGCACCTTGTTTCCATCAATATCCGTGTAATACATGCCTTCGGCTGAGGCGAGCAGCCGGGGTGCGGTCTTGAATTGGCGGTTTGCCGTAAACGGCATCCAGAAATTATCGAGGGAAGGCCGGTTGGAAATGCTGATCTGGTCCACCGCTATAGTCTCCATTGTGCGTGGCGACATGTTGGGTGATTTGCGCCGATGGACAAGTCCTTTTCTTTGTTCATGTAAACGCTTGAAATCTATGGCTATGCGTTGAATATGTTCGATATTCGCAACAGGTGAAACGCGCCCTATGTCCGTCGATATCGGCAACCGCCTTCGTCATCTGAGGATGATGCATAATTTCTCTCAACGCGAACTGGCAAAGCGGGCCGGTGTCACGAATTCAACGATCTCGTTGATCGAGTCGAACTCCTCCAACCCTTCCGTCGGGGCACTGAAGCGTATTCTTGACGGCATCCCCATCGGTCTGGCGGAGTTTTTTGCCTTCGAACCGGAGCGGCCGCGAAAGGCATTCTACGCGGCAGAGGAGCTCGTCGAGATCGGCAAGGGGCCTATCTCCTATCGTCAGGTTGGAGAAAGCCTGTTCGGGCGCAGCCTGCAGATCCTGAAGGAGTGCTACCAGCCGGGCTCCGACACCGGCAAGGTCCCCCTCGTTCACGAGGGGGAAGAGGGCGGTATCGTTCTTTCCGGACGGCTCGAAGTGACTGTTGACGACGAGCGGCGGATCCTTGGGCCGGGCGATGCCTATTATTTCGAAAGCCGGCGACCGCACCGGTTCCGATGCGTCGGGCCGATTGCATGCGAGGTCATCAGCGCCTGCACACCGCCGACATTCTAGACCGTTCAGGCTTTGGCGCCCTGTATTCGCGCCAGGACGCGGTCAAGCGCCAGGATCAGTGCATCGCGCCCGCCGTTTTTCTCGAAGTCGGACAGCACCTGTTCGTTGAGGCCGCCCTTCGTCGCAAACTCGCTGCTGAGTTCTTTAAGCGGAACGGTTTTCGAGCGCTGCGCAGTCTGCGTGAGATTGGTAAACAGCGGCGCGATATAGGCGCGTCCCTTGCCTTTGGTGAGGCCACGTTCTTCCAGCCACGCGGCCGAAATGTCCATGATTCCGAGGACGGTCGACATCAGGGAGCTGGCCGCCGCCAAGAGGTCGTACTCCTCCTTGGTCTCGCATTCGACCGCGGTACCCATAACGGAAAAGAGCGCCGCAATGCGAGAATCCGGCGGAAAAACGGCCGTCACGCCTTCGCGGTCGGCGACAAAAGGCAGTGGAATGGCCTGGACGAGGTGAACATCAGCCCCGATCCATTCAAGAAGTGTCTTGCGATCGGTCGCTGCAATGACGCTGAGAACGGATTGACCCTTTCGGAACGTCAGTCCGCCGAGAACCTCCTTCGCAATTTGCGGGCGCACGGCAAGGACAACCACGTCGCTTGCGTCGATGACGCCCTGATTGTCGGCGGCAACCGAGACTTCCGCAAAGTCGGCAGCCAGTCGCTGGGCGATCTCGGCGTTGCGAGGCGAAATGGTCACCCGTGCGACGGCGGCAGGCTCGGCCAGCAGGCCTCTGACCATGGCGTCGCTGATGGCCCCGGTTCCGATGAAGCCGATTTTCTCTGTCTGCACGCCACTTCTCCCCCTGTTGCGTGGTCAGGCCGGACACTGCCCGCACAGCGCAATAGCGTTCCGCGAGCCAGGTGACAAGGCAGGCGGGCTGCTCGGAGAACCGATGTCGTGGTTACTCCCGCGCCCGCATGGGTGCCAGCGACATGGAATGTGAATAGGCTTGCGGCGATCTGTTTCCGGGCATGTTTTCATCGAGTACGAGCGTCTTGAGGTCGTCCGTCCTGACATCGAGGGTAACGACACTCTGCCTTTTGTCCAGCTGCCAGACGAGGTAGCCAAGGGCCGGCGAGTAACCGCAATCACAGCCACAATCGTCATACGCAATGGGTTTTGGCTTCTCCGGAAGCAGCATGATCAGCGGTTTTGGCATCTTGTAGCAGTGCCCTTCGTAGGCGTAGCCGTAGATAACGCCAATGCTCTTGAGATAGCCTTTGCAGGGGTCACCAAAGTCGACCCACGGCAGCCCCAGTGCTATCGGCAGGCAGATTGCCTCATGATCATGCCGCAGCGAAATGTTCACACCCGCTTTCGCCTTTTCGGCGTCTTTGGCATCGACTTTGACGCTGTCTGTCGCTGGGCGTCCATATAGTCGCACCTCGCTCGGGTCGTAAGGGCCGGACGTTCCGACGTTTGGATTTCTGCAGCAATCGCTCATGGTCCTCTCCTTTCGGGTTGCCTCAATAGGTGATTTCACGCCATGCAAAACTTGCCCTGAAAGCTTCCGCCACTGCACCATCGGCGGCATCAAGGATCGACCCTGCGGCCTGGTTGAATGTCAAAGTCCGAGCGTCGAGGCTCTTCAGTGAAATGGCGAGCGCACGTCCGACGTCGTCCCTCGCCTTCTCCAAAGCCAGCTGAAAATAAAGGGGTCTTGTGCGAAAAGATTGCGCCGTCAGTTCGCGGAAGTGATCAAACTCGTCAAGTGTCAGATGGCGCAGATCCACCTCGAGAAGCCGCCGTTCGGCAGAACCGTTGGCCACGAGATTGCGATGGTAGAGTTCAACGATAGTGTCGAAGACGGCGCCGACGAAAGGCAGCGCGCGGTCGTGCGGGTCGCGTGTGACTTCCGACATGCGCCTGAAGTTGGTCGCGAGGCGAATCTGGGTTTCCGGGCTGGTTTCGGCGAAGCGATTGAGCTCGTTGTAGAGCAGCAGATCTCCCTTTGTCCTTCGCAGCAACCGGTCGATGGCGGAATCGAAGGAGAGAAAAGAGATCAGCGATACACAGTCGGAAAAGCCCTCAGAGAAGGGAAAGAACTCGCTCTCGCGGGAGGCTCCGACCGGAACGCCTATTTCCGAGAAGATGATCAGGTGGCCGACCTCATGGGCGATCGCATCGAAATTCAGCGCGTAAGGTCTTGGTGTTCCACCGACATCCGAGCGTCCAAGTTCCAGGAAGCCATAGCCTGCCTGGGCGTTGTCCCACTCGACCAAGGGAATGATCTCCAGTCTCGGAAAGGTGGCATCGAAAAACCACTGAACCCGATGACCGAGGTAACTCTGCCAGATTTCGAGCACACGATGGATGCAGGCATAGGCATGAACGCCGAGATAAGGTCGCGATAGCGGATCTAGGCTGTCGAAATGGCCGTCAGGGCCCGCATGCACTGGTGGACGGCTGATGCCGTTAAAGGGTGGCAGGCGCGAATAGCCGTAGGGCTGCTTACTGTAGAGCGGATCAGCCACATACATGCGGGCGTCGCTCGGCCCAGGGAAAATCTCGTTGGGTAGAATCGACAGCCAGACGCGATCTGGCTGCTCATAGCCTGGGATGAACGGAGGCTGAGGAAAAATCCAGAATCGAGTTCCCGTGCCGGCCTCGGTAGAGGCCGTCATAACATGCGGGTGCAAATCCATGTTGGTCTCGCCCCATATGTAGAAACAACTTTACGTTTATTTAGTAAATATTAATTAGATCAGTGTCAATATTGGTTGCTTCGAGATCGCGAATGAAAGTATTCGTTGCAACCCAGGCTTCAGCTGGGCGCCGGCCGGAAAATCTCTCAGACAAATCTGGCGCGAATTTAAGTGCCGCTAGTGCGTCAATACCCTTCTGTCGGACGATTTGATGACGCAATCGGCCGATTTCTTCTCGCGGCCACCCCTCTGCGCGAAGTATCTTATCAATGGATCGATCGCGAAAATTCATTCGCCGGGCAGTTGCGGTAAGGCGGTCGCGTTGAGCGGCGCTTATATGGCCGAGCCGCATCAGATGGGAAAACGTTCTTTGCAGATCGATCAATGCATCTGTCACCGGCGGGAACCCCAATTCGGCCGGCCCCGACTGAACGGCGACGGCATCGTCTGGGGTCAGCACCCAGCGCCTGTACCACCGGAAGATCAATCCGACGCCGATCATGCCGTATGGACCCAACTCCGCAGCCCGAAGCGCTCCCATGCTTGCTGCTCCGATCACGACGATCCCTTGCGCCAGCGCCCATAAAATCTCCTTGTGCCGGACCGATGGGCGGTCTTCGAACTGCCCGTCGATGATGACCATCGCTCTTGGACGAAATGCATGGGCGGCAAGCAGGATGTCGCCCTGTGCCACCGGCTGCAGGTAAACGGCGTCAAGTGCAGCCTGAGCCTCAGGCAGTCGCAGTGTCGGCCCCAGAAAAACCAGTATCGGTCCCGTTAGATCTGCCACACTCATTTTGACCTCCTAGCGCACGACGTTGAACGGGCGGGCTCGGGGCATCAGCATCCTGACGCAACGAACGGGCCCGTCTGGATGCGAACCCAACGGAACCGCAAGAACGGGTCCAAGCTCGGTGTCTTCGACGCGGTCGAGGAGATCCTGGAGGCTCGAAATAGGAGGGGCCTCAACGATTTGCGTGAAAGAAACTGGATTGAGTATGAGCTGCCGGGCCTTTGCAACAATGCTGTCGACGCGCTTGTGATAGTGTCGCGTCGTCTGATCGTCGCGGGCGCCTGAGATGGCTCCGGCACGGGCCGCCAGCGCCTCGCACAAGGCATTTTCTGCCGCCTCGGCGAGGTCTTTCCCAGCCGAATAACCTTCCGTCGGCAATGCGAGCACGGGATGGCCGCCACCGAGCTCGATCGTCTGGCACCAGACGACGCTAACGCCAGTCGGGGAGGGGGCATGCCAGAACCCGGCCGATATATTGTGTTCCGCAAGAAGACCGGTCAGGTGATTAACGGCGGGACCGAGGCTCTCGGGGGAAAGCCGGTATCTGTCGAAGAAGCCGTGCCTGTCGAACGCCCGGGCAATTGCGTCGCGTTCTATACACTCGAAGAGCGCATGCGCAGTCGCTTGATGCCAGGTTGAATGGCAGGCAAGCCCGGTGGTGGTGCGCAGGAAGAGCCCGTCGAAATCCGGGGGCGGATCCGTATAGCGTGTGTGCACGAGTTCAAGAGGAACCATTTGGCTGTGTCGGAGGCAAAGGTCATGGCCCATGATCCAGAGGGTTGGTTTCGACCGCCAGGCCGATGTTGCGTGGTCGTCAAGCTGACGATCGAAGAGGCCCTCCGGGATGGCGAGCTCATCGGCGCTTCCAAGGACGGCGCTGGTGGCGGGAACCAACTCGGCGTAATGGCGCTCAAGTGTCTCCATGATCGCGCCGATGGCAGCAAGAGCCATGGATCGGCCGCGGCCAAGCGAGGTCACCTCGGAAAGGGCTGCTGGACGGATTGCCTGGACCGTGGGAAGCCCCAACCGGTCAAGGCCGGTGAGGTCTGCGACGCGTGTTATTCCTGCATGCCGGCAGATTGGCAGGAGCCTTCGCAGGTACTCACCTGGCGGATCGACCTCGGCCCGGCCCAACGATGCCCCCCGGTTGGCGGTGACCTCTGCCGCAAACTCGTCCAGGAGGTCGCCCCCTGAAATGGCGCCGTTGGGTTCATCGGTCGACAACAAGGCCAAGCTCCTCGAGCGACTGCCTTATTCTGTCCTGGAGTGCGGCCGCCCCCTGGGTTTGGGCCATCTCTGCAGCAAGATGCAAATCTTCCATGACGAGCTCGCGCATCGCGCCGGAGCGGGCGCGCAGCATGGCCCGAACGCGGAACAACTCCGCGAGCCAATAGGCGTGACCTGTTTCCCTTGCTTTGACGATCGCCTGGCTGGCGACCTCGATGGCGCGATCGACCTTACCGTCAAGGCCGAGCATTGCAGCCTGCATCGAGAGATAGATCGGTAGGTCGACGACCGTGCCGAGCTCTCCCAAAAGGTCAAATCCCTTGCAGAACCTCTCATAACCGCCTGCGACGTTTCCAAGATGTGCTTCGGCCCATCCGCCGAAAAGGAGCGAAAGTCCGGCCAAGGATTGCATTTCATGCTGTCTGGAAAATTCAGACATCTCTTCCGAGATGGCTGTCAAGCGTTTGTAATCATTGCGATAGAATGCCGCGACAGCCTCCACGTCGAGAGAGTGTGCTTTGCTCGGCAGGTGGGAAATGCCATTCACGAACTGGATCATCTCTTTCAGTACGCGGTCTGATTCATGCGTTTGGCCTGTCAGCCACAGCGAGTGGGCCAGTTGGCCCAGGCCACAGGCACAGGCATCGTGCCCACCGTAGATGGTTCGCGCTTCGGTCGCCCTTTGTGTGTCGTAGAGAGCCAGGCCTTCCCGCACAGCATTCTGCGTTTCCCTGTGACGTCCGAGGTTGAAGTCGATCGCCCAGATGCAATGGTTCATCTGCAGGCGTACCTCCGGGTCCCGGATGCCTGCCAGCATGACCTGAACCTCCATGGCGCGTTCGTGCATCGTCAAAAAATCGGAACCCGTCAGCCACCAGCCCCAGTAGATTGGAAACCATCGCGACTTCTCTTCCAGCGGTTGTCGATTGGCGATTTCCACCCCATCTTCGTAAAGCTTTCGCGCTGGCGGCGAATTCAGGCCGATTGTCCCGGTAAGCACTGGTCCCAATGCAATGACGGCCGATAGCCGCAGCCGATCAACCCGCTCGTTCATGCCGAGCTCGTCGCAGATTGAGAGGCCATGCTCGAGATGATGGCGAGCTTCGACCAGGGCCGACCGACGCGCGGCCTCCTGACCGGCCGTAATGAACAGTTCCACGGCGGTCTCCTTGAGACCCGCACGTTCCGCATGCTCGGCACGCGCACCGCCATCGATCCACGGTGCGATCGTGGGGTCTTCGGTCAGTGCGTCGAAGAGGCGGCGATGAAGCGCCTGGCTTTGTCGCCGCAACAGCAGTTTGTATATCGTCTCCTGGATCAGTGAATGGCGAAAGCCATAGGTAACGGCTCCGCCGGCTCGCACATGCGTTACGAAGCCGGTGTTACACAGTGTATCCGCCGCGTTTGCCAGCGCTTTCCTGTCATAGTCGGGAAGCAGAGTCTGAAGGAGCGACAAGGTAAAGCGGGAGCCGGCAACGGCTCCGGCGCGTGCCACGTCTCTAATTGGGCCGAGATTGCCGAGCCGTGCTTCGAGGATCTCTTCAAATGTCGAGATATGTGCCGACGATCCGCTTTCCGGGATCGTGACACCCGTAATCGTGGTCTCGGACATCCATTGGCATATCTGCTCGATGAAAAGCGGCACGCCGCCCGAGATCCGTTCGGTTACCTCGACCAGGTCTTCAAACTCCGCCACTCTGTGCTGTGGCCAGTTGCGCTCGATTGCAAGCCTCGTCTGGTCTGCATCGAGAGGGTTCAGAGGCAGTCGCGATGGACGGGCGTCCTCGGGCCATTCCATGGTCGCCTCAGGGCGTGTGGTCGCAATCAGGAGGATCGGTAGCCCCAGGATGGCGCGGGCCGCCTCAATCAAGAACTCTCGAGAAGTCGGATCTATCCAGTGAACATCCTCGACGACAAAGAGAAGGGGACCGTTTTCACAGAGTGCCTGCATCGCCTTCGGGATTGCTTGTCGCGCTCTCTCCCGGATCAGTCTGGGATTGCTGCCGGCGAGGTTTTCGCTGCGCCCCTCGGCTCCGAGCAGATAGGAGAAGAGCTCGACGATGTCATTGTCCCGTATGCCGTGGCGGCGAAACCGGCTGGCGACTGCGGATGCCGTCAATTTCGTCTGTCCACCCGTCTCGGGCATGCCGGTAAGGCTGTTGGCCAAAGGATGCAGCGTCGAGTGAAAGCCGCCGGGCACGCATTGGAAGAAGAAGGATTTCGATCGCTCTGCACGGGTCAGTCTGCGGAACTCATGCAGAAGGCGTGATTTTCCAATGCCGGCGTCCCCCTCGATAATGACAGTCTGTCCGTTTCCGGCAACGACGCTTTTCCACGCTTTCGATAGCGTGCTGAGCTCCTCTATGCGGCCCACGAAAGGATTGCCGAGCCTCCCGAAGGCATAGAACCTGTCCACTTCATTCTTATGACCGAGTGCGCGCCATGCTCGTTCCGGTGCCTCGAACCCCTTGAGGTTCCAGATGCCCTCGAAGGAGAACGCATGCGAGCGGCCCGCCAGCCTGCTGGTTTCGTCAGACACGAAGACTGTATTGGGAGCAGCGACGGTCTCAAGACGGGTGGCGAGCGCAAGTGCCACTCCGACAACAGGCTCATGGGTCCAGCTTTGCTTCTGAGGCTCCTGAACAAGGGCAACGGAGGTGGCAATGCCGACACGAACTTGCAGATCCGAACGACCGGCCGTCTCCCCGACGCGCCTGCAGGTCTCGATGATTTGCAAGCCCGCACGGATAGCAAGGGAAGCGGCATCCCGCGCTCCGATATCAATCGGAAACAAGGCGAGCCCGCCATCACCAGTCTCCACCCGAAGTACGCCCGATTGGGCGACGATTGATTTGTTGGCGGCTGCCTGAAACGCGGATATCAACTCGCGATAATCTTCGAGATCCATGCGGTGGAAGAGTTCCGTTGAATCGACCAGATCGTAGCAAAGCGCCGTAACGATGCGCCGCTCGATCGCGCTGGATACGGCCTCTGGCTTCCTCCGGACGTTTCCGGCCGGTGGTTTTCTGGCGCCATTCGGATCTTTGTCCTGCATCGCGCTTCCCCCAAGCCGCTAGGCCAAAGCCGCCTGCTGACGAGGCTAACACATTCTTGGCGTGTTGCGTGAGTGTGTCGTTGTACTCAGGGCAACTACTTTCGCAACAAACCGGGGAAATGGCAGCTTGGCGCTCTTCACGCCTAGCATACGCCTGCAGACGTTGCTGCACGACGCAATTCAGGGCAGATTGCGGGTTGTTGGGCGGCCGGAGGCTAGGCATTGCTGGAGAGGCTGATTGGCGAATACGGCGTCTTGGCCGTTTTTATCGGGGCCGGTGTCGAAGGGGAAACGGCAGCGTTTCTGGGTGGTGTCCTCGCTCATCGGCAGCTTGTTCCATACTGGCAGGTCGCTCTGGCCGCGTGTCTCGGATCCTTTGCTGCAGACCAGTTCTTCTTCTTGTCAGGTCGCTACGCCACCAAGTGGTCCTATGTTCAAAAGCTGCTGGAATCGGGACCGATCGCGAGAGTGACGAAGCTCCTCGAAGCGCATCCGACAGGCTTTATCCTCGCCTTTCGCTTCATCTACGGCATGCGAACGATCAGCCCTGTTGCAATCGGCGTCTCGAACGTCTCGACGCGGAAGTTCATTATACTCAATGCGATCGCAGCGCTGATCTGGGGCGTCGCGATAACGGCGATTGGATTCCTGGCCGGACACGCCGTTGAGATATTGATCGGCCGGCTGGAACTTCATCTTCACGTGTTAATCGCGCTGGCTTTGGCTGCAATCCTCGTCGGGGTCAGTGCTTATGCGGTCAGGCGCGAAATGGCGCGACGCTCCGCGCGCTCGGGCACTTGGAGACGCGGGTGATGGTCTCAGCCGAAACGCTCGGCTTCGTCGAGCCGCGTGGACCGTGTCTCGGCGTCGGATCTGTTTTCGATGCTTCATACCACAGATGAAAGCCAGCCTTGGTGGCCTCAGGTTTCTGTGGCCAACGAACCACCTTTTGCGCACCTGCGGACCGGCGATCGGGGATTCTCCAATCCAGCGATCCCGGAATAAGCGAAGAAACCATCATTACGAGTGGCTTGCAGCTGGTGTTCTGTGGGAGAATGCCTATGTTTCCCGTAGTTTCTAAAATTACAGGGTTCCTTTTTTGCTTCTCGAAATTTCAATTGTTGCCATTCTCACCATCTTGAATGGCGTCCTTGCCATGTCGGAGCTCGCGGTCGTATCCTCGCGTCCCGCACGCCTCAAAGTGCTGGCCGACCAGGGAAGCCGTGGGGCCGCCATTGCCATCCGACTGGGCGAGGAGCCAGGGCGGTTCCTGTCGACCGTGCAGATCGGCATTACCCTCGTAGGCGTGCTGTCCGGTGCGTTCTCAGGTGCGACGCTTGGTGCGAGACTGGCCGGCTGGCTCGGCACGCACGGCCTTTCACCGGCCGCTGCCGATGCGCTTGGGGTCGGCTCGGTCGTTGTCGCAATCACATACCTGTCGCTGATTGTCGGTGAGCTGGTGCCGAAGCAGATCGCGCTTCGCGCGCCGGAGACAGTGGCAAGCAAAGTCGCCCCGGCAATGATGTTCCTGTCTCGCCTGGCCGCCCCACTCGTCTGGTTCCTCGACGCTTCCGGTCGCATGATCCTTCGTGTTCTTGGTCAATCGGGCAAGTCCGCCGATATGGTCACCGACGAGGAAATCAAGACCGTCCTGGCAGAAGCGCAGAGCGCCGGTGTGATTGAGACGGAAGAGTCGGCGATGATTTCCGGTGTCATGAGGCTGGCGGACCGAAGTGCCAGAGCCTTGATGACGCCTCGCCGGGATGTCGAGGTGATCGACGTCGAGGACGGTTTCGATGAGATCCGAGATCAGCTCCGCGGGAGCGTTCAGGCGCGATTGCCGGTGCGAAGAAACAGCTCCGATGAGATCATCGGGGTGCTTTTGACCAAGGACTTCTACGACGCAATTGCCTCGTCCGGCTATGCCGACGTCGCCACGCTCACCAAGGAAGTGCCGATTGTGTCGGACTTGTCGGGCTCGCTTGATGTCATCCAGGCCATTCGTCGCTCACCCTGCCATATGGTGCTGGTCTATGACGAATACGGCCACTTCGAAGGCGTGATTACCTCTGGCGACATTCTGGAAGCAATCTTGGGCGCCGTTCAGGAGGACGCGTTTGGAGAGAAGGCCATCGTTCGCCGCCATGACGGCAGCTATCTGGTATCCGGCTGGACGCCGATCGACGAGTTTGCCGACTTCATGAGCTTCCAGGTCGAGAACGACCGGGAATATCAGACGGTTGCCGGACTCGTACTTGAGGAGATGAAGCACCTGCCGGAAGTGGGCGAAAGCTTTGTCATGAACGGCTGGCGATTCGAGGTCGTCGATCTTGACGGGCGCAGGATCGACAAGCTCCTCCTGACCGCCGAAGTGCCCCCAGGAGACGCCAGCCGAACGCTTCAATAATGCCGATCGGCTCTGCTCTTCGTGAGGGAACCTTCACGTGAAAGGGGAGTTCCCCTTTTCACACATGGAGGTAGATATGAAAGCTCTCATGACAGCGGCAATCACAGGACTTTTGTTGGCCGGTCCCGCTTCGGCTCAGACAACGGTCGTGACCGTGCCTGGCGAGGTGAGGACCTACATAACCGAACAAGAGGTTCCGTCAGTCGTTTATGATGGCGACATCGTCGTCGGGACGGAATTGCCGTCTTCGGTAGAAATCCACACCATCCCCAGCAGCGATGCATACGGTTACACCGTGGTCAACAAGCGACGTGTGATCGTTGATCCGCATACCCATCGCGTGATCGAAGTCATCAGGTAATCAATCGGTTGGCGAGGACGGTTGATATCGCGCTTGCACCCGGTGCATCGGCTTGCTGTAACGGAATGTAACCTTGGTCGGTGTGACCGAGTGCAAGTGATCTTCTTGGCACAGTTGGACCGCCGCAGCGACTTAGAATGAGGCAAGCGGTTCCTTTCGACCGAGAAGCCAAAGAAGATATGGCCCTCCGATCAGCGCGGCGAACAGGCCAACGGGCACCTGGTAGGGGTATATAATGACGCGGGATAACCAGTCGGCCAGTACCAGCAGACCGGCGCCGATCAGCATGGCTGCGAGCAGATGGTCGCGGCTCCGGTGAAAGCCGATCAGCCGCGACAAGTGGGGCGCGATCAGGCCGGTCAGGCTCAGCGGTCCAATGAGGAAGGAAGAGATCGCCGTCATTGTCGCGGCAAGTGCGGCAAGCAGAAGCCGTGTCGATGTGACACGAAGTCCGACACTGCGCGCCAGCCCCGCGCCAAGCGGCAGGATGGCGAACCAGCGCGTCATCAGGAAGAGCGGTGCTGCCAGAACAGCCAGTGAGATGATCGCGGTCCAGGCTTCGAACGTGCCGGCACGGTTGGTCGAGCCCGAAATCCAGGTCAGAAGCATGTAGCTTCGCATGTCTCCTTGCGAAAGCACCACGCTGATGATTGCAAGGCAAAAAGCGCTGATGGCGACGCCTGAAAGCAGCAGCACGTCCGCTGATAGGCCAGCGCGCCGCGCAATAGCGATCATGGCCAGGAACGAGACGAGTGCGCCAAGCGACATGCCGGCGATCATGATCGCCGGAGAAGGGAAGGCGAATACGAACAGCGTCACCGTCAGTCCAGCCCCGGCACCGGAAGAGACACCGAGCACTTCGGGGCTTGCGAGCGGGTTGCCGGTCACGCGCTGCATGACGAAGCCGGCCGCGCCGAGCATTGCGCCTGTTCCGGCGGCCACGACAATCCGCGGCAGCCTGAACGGCAAAAGATCTGAGAGTAGCGAGCCGACGGCAATTTGCCAGCCTCCATCGGTCGGTCCAACGACAAGAACAGCCAGGAAGACAACCAGAAGGGCGACGCCGAGGAGCAGAAGCGCCAATGCCCGTCGCGACAGACGTCGCGCGGTCCCGTTCGACGTTGACGTGGGCACCGCCCGCCCGTGCACGCGCGGGAGCAAAAACAACAGTAGAGGGCCACCGATGAGGGCGGTAGCAGCTCCTGTCGGCGCAAGGTCGGAAAAGCCGGGACCAAGCAACTGCGTCAGACAATCCGTCAGAAACAGCACAGCAGCACCGGCAAGGGGCGCGGTCGTCATCACCTGACGCGTCGTGCGAGCGCCGCAGAGCCGCGCAATCGCGGGTGCGGCAAGTCCGAGGAAACCGATGATGCCGACTGTGGCCGTAACGGAGGCCGAAAGCCATACGGCAATCATCAGGACCGCGAACCGTACGGCGTGCAGCGAAACGCCGAGACCCTTGGCGCTGGCATCGTCCAAGGCAAGCACATTGAGCGGCCTGAAGAGAAGCAGAGCGGCGAGCATGCCAGCAGCAAGCTGGGGTGCAAGCGAAGCCACGCCGGCCCAATCCTGCTGGTTGAGGGCACCGGCGCCCCAGATATGGATCGACATTGCATACTCACCCCGCGCCAGTATCAGCGTGACACTGAGCGAGGCTGCAACCATGCTGACGATCATGCCGCAGATTGCAACGGTGACCGGATCGAGACCGCGGCGCCAGCTCAAGGCGAGCACAAGGCCAACGGCGCAAAGGCCACCGGCGAAGGCGACAAGTTCGCGCGAGACGCCGGCCAGGATGGGCGAGAAGCTCAAACCAAGCGTCAGCGCCAGTTGTGCGCCAGAAGCGATACCGAGCGTCGAGGCGTCGGCTATCGGGTTGCGCAGAATGCGCTGCAGAAGTGCGCCTGCAAGGCCGAGTGCTGCGCCCGACACCAGCGCGATCGCAGCCCGCGGCATGAGGCTGCTCCAGAAAAGGATGGCATCAAGCGCCTTGGCTTGCTCGGGATCGCCAGGCACCTGAGGGCGCAAGATCAAAAGCAGGGCAAAAGCTGCAACGCATGCAAAGGCAAGCGCCAAGGCCGGGATGATCGCTTTGCGTGAATATATATGCGGTATGGAAAGGCTAGCCGTTTCGGACACGGGAAAATCCTTCGGCGAGAAAGTCAGCGAAGCGACTTGCGGCTGGAAGCGCGCCATAGGGGTTGACCGAACCGAAGGTCAGGACGCGGTTCTCCCGCACGGCCGGAAGAGCCTTCCAGAATGCACTTCCCGTGAGGGCTTCGAACGCGTCTTGCGGATGCGGCGGAATGAGGATGATCCATGCGTCCGGCGTGGATGCCAAGGTCTCGATGCCGACAGGTGCCGTAGCGGAGTAGCTTGTGGCACCGGCCCAGGCATTGGCAATGCCGACGCGCTGCAATACCTCGCCGAACATGCTGTCGGAACCGAACACCCGGTAGTGGCGGGCATCGCCGAGATTGATCGGCAGGACGGAACGTCCATCGCCGTTGGCGGCGAATTGAGACTTGTAGCGATCGAGTTTTGCCGCAACACCTTCCACCAGTTTTCCGGCCGCCGGGAGCGCCAGACGCTCTCCGATCGCGAGCGTTGCCTGTTCGGCCAGCCTGTACGGGCTCTTTCCCGGCATGTAAATCGCGTGGCTTTCGACCGTGGCGATACGGCTCATCAGCGCATCGGCCCAGGCGTAGAAGTTGGAATTGAAGATCACGTCGGGGCGCGCGAAGCGCAGGACCTCCAGGTTCGGCGTCCCGCGAAGTCCGAGGTCAACCACCGTATCAGGCACTTCAGGCGTTACGGCGACCTGTCGGAACTGGCGCAGTTCCGTTGCCGCGACCACATTGGCGCCGATCGCAAGCAGCGTTTCCAGGAGCGCCCAGTCGAGCGTGGCAACCCTCGGCTGGAACGGCTGACCTTGCGCTACGCCCCCGACAAGCGTGGCTGCTCCGGCCAGAAAGGTCCTGCGTGTGAGCCGTGCTGCGCTCAATTTCATCTCCAGTCAGTAAGGGAGGCCGAAGCCATGCCTCCCTGAAAGCAATCATTAGAACAACGGGTTACCAGGTCTTGCTCAACTTGAACCATACGGTGCGCGCGTCGCCGTAGCCGCAGGTGAATTCGCCGCCGCAGCCCTTCACATATTCCTTGTCGAAGAGGTTGGTGACGTTGACGGAGCCTTCCCAGCCTTCCTTCTTGTAGCGGATCGCCGCGTCAAACACGGTTGCATCAGGAACCTTCAACGTGTTCAGCCGATCTGCCCAGCTTTCGCCCTGGTAACGCACGCCGCCTCCGACGCTGACACCCTCCAATGCGCCCTGCGTTACGGTATAGTCGACCCACAGTCCGGCGGTCATATCGGGTACTAGATAGGGCTTCTTGCCAACATAGGCTGCGACAATGTCCTCCTTCACTTCGAGATCGGTGTAGGAGAACGAGCCGAGAAGCTTCCAATTGTCGTTGAGGTTGACCTTGGCCTCCAGCTCGATACCGCGGGATTCGACTTTGCCGATCTGATTGGCAAGGAAAGTCGCCGGGTCAGTCACGACGACGTTGCGACGGTTCAACTGGAAGAGCGAGGCCGTGAATGTGCCGTCGATAAAGGTCGGGTCGTACTTCAGGCCAATTTCGTACTGCTCGCCTTCTTCCGGTTCATTGTTCGGGGTGGCGCTCGGAGCGACCGTTGGATTGAAGAAGGTGCCCACGCTGGCGTAAGGCGTGAGACCATTGTCGAATTCGTAGGCGATGCCGATGCGACCGCTGGCCGCCGAGTTGTCGTAGCTATAGCTGCTATAGGTCGAACTGTAGGCCGTCGGGCGGTTGTCGGTGTCGGTTTTGACGAAATCGTAGCGCCCGTTGAGCGTAACGAGCCAGCCGTCGTCGAAGCGGATCTGGTCCTGGGCGTAGATGCCGAGCTGTTGCTGGGTGATCAGCTGGTTGCTGTAAATCCGGTTGATCGGCTGCGGGGCACCATAGACGGGGTTGACCGGGTCAATGGACGTGGCGAGCGTCGATGCCTGCACGTTGTCGAGCTGATAGTACTTGTAGTCGAGGCCGACCATGACCTCGTGATCGAGGGCGCCAGTCTGAAAGTCGCCTTCCAGATGGTTGTCGATTGCGAACGTGTCGACCTCGGAATGCCCTTCGAAGCCGAGACGATTGAGCTGGAAATAGCCCGGATCGAGAGGGTCCGTTGTATTGACATAGCCATAGGCGTAGGGTCCCACCTCGTATTTCTGGAGGTGGCCATAGCGGGCATTCGATGAGAACTTGATGCCGCTGTCGAACTCGTGTTCAAACTCGTAGCCCCCCATCTGCTGGTCATATCTGCCGGTATCGATGTCCGGTTCACCGGGGAAGAAGGCGCGATCGATCTTGCCAAATGGAGCATCGACCACGGTCCCGACATAGGGGAAAAATCCGTTGCCGACGTGAACCTGATTAAGCGCTCCCGCATAGGCCCAGGCTGTGAGCGTCGTGCCATCGTCGGGCGAGACGGTCACCTGCGGCATGACGAATCCGCGCAGGTCGTGGGAGAAGTCCGAATAGTTGTCGCCACCCGCGATCTTGCCGGTGAGGCGATAGGTTGCCGTGTCACTTTGGCCAAGCTTGTCCGATATATCGAAGCCGGTGAAGGCATTTCCGTCGGTGTTGATGCCTGCCTCGGTGTAGTAGAAGGGCTCGTCAGTGGGGCGTTTGCGGACATAATTCACGATGCCGCCAGCGTTGCCTCCGCCATAGAGCACCGATGCCGGACCCTTCAGCACCTCGACCCGCTCCAGCATGAAGGGATCGATCTGGAAGCCACCGAAGCCATAGGTAAAGAGCTGCAGTCCGTCGAGATAGACGCCAGTCTGCGTCGCGTCGAAACCGCGAATGTAAATCCAGTCGGTGTCGGCATCGACACCGAAAGGAGCAGCGGTGACACCGGGCGTATAGCGCAACGCCTCGTCGACCTTGTTGACGACGCCGCGGTCGTCCATTTCCTGCCTTCCGATGACGGACACAGCCTGCGGGATTTCGGTGAGCGGCGTGTCGGTCTTGGATCCCGTCGTCGTTTCCTTGGCGACGTAGCCCTTTACCGGCCCGATAGCGCCGTTGCCGACGCTCTGGCCCTGAACGACGATCGGCGCAAGCGCTGTATTGGCGCTCTCTGCCTGCGCAGCACCGGCGGCGCAAAGACCAATCATCGCTACGCTCGTGCCCAGAGCGCGTCGCATGCGCTGTAAACCTTTTACTTCATGCATTCCAAAGACCCCGCTCATGCTATTCGTCGGCGGCCGTTAGGCGTCCGCTTAATAAGATGAGCGATTAACTCAAATTTAATGGCCAGGCTTGGCGCGATCGGTGGCGATTGAATGATTTTGGGCGTTTCCAAAATTCGTGGGCAGATCTTTGCAAAAATGCATCACTTGCACTGCGATCTTTGCCAGCGAGCCGGTGTCGTGCCGACATGTTTGCGAAAGACACGGGTGAAATGCGCCTGATCGGAAAAGCCGGTCTCTGCCGCGATGGCTGTCAACGCCTGTGCCTCATTGCGGAGCAGCTGCTTGGCTCGCTCGAGCCTGGCATTCATTTGCCAATCATGCGGGCTCGTGCCGGTAGAGGCCTTGAACGAATGGCTGAAATGCGACTGTGATAGCCCCGTCAGTTCCGCCAGCTCGTGGAGACGTATGTTGCGGGCGCAGTTGTCCTCGATGAACTCGGTGGCGCGCCGCAACTGCCACGAAGCCAGGGCACCGCGTTTGCGCGGCGGTGTCTTTGCGATCTTCAGGACGTCGATGAGCAATGAAAGTGCCAGGCCGTCGCCATAGAGATCGTGGAGTGGAGCAGCGCTTGCAATCTCCGAAGCGATGAGCTCTGCGAGAGCCATGATCCGCTGGTCGAAGAAGAGCAACTGCGGATCCTTCAGCTTTTGCGGATCGATATCCTCCATCAGCCGCTGGCCGAGGACGTCGGCATCGAAATGGATATCGAGATGGCGCATCGATTGCACGTTTCTGATGTCTACCCAGAGCTCCATCTCCGCCGGGATATAGGAAATCGGGCTCGCCCGTCGGTCTTGGGGAGCGCCGGCGGCGGTCGAGGAAAGCTTGACGGAGGGGCGGCCGCGTCCGAGATGGTCGAGAAGGATGAAGAGGCGCGGATCGCGCGCCACGTAGTGACCACCCGCGTAAGCGCCACACTCGACATCCCAGAGATCGGCGGTAATGCCGTTCCAGTTGCGACGCCTGAGCCCGCCAACGACCGAGAAACCCTCGATCGCGTTCTGCATGCGCGGCTGAAATGTCATGGCGATGTCCTGTAGGCGTAAAATATGTGCGTAATTATCAAGTTTATTGCATCGCATCAATCGCCACGTTTTTGTTTTTCAGTGGCTCCTCATCTGCGCGTCATGGAGACGGTTGTATGCGCCGCGTTTGGCGATGAGGTCCTGATGGGTGCCTTGCTCAACGATTCCGTTGGCGTCGACGACGACAATGCGATCGGCACCCTGGATGGTGGCAAGCCGATGAGCGATGACCAGCGTCGTGCGTCCTTCAGACAATTCGCTCAGCGATCGCTGTATTGCTCGTTCCGTCTCCGTATCGAGAGCAGACGTCGCTTCGTCGAGGATCAGGATCGGAGGGTTCTTCAGGAACATGCGGGCAATCGCGACGCGCTGCTTCTGGCCGCCTGAAAGCTTGACGCCGCGCTCGCCGATGACCGTATCGAGACCGGCAGGAAGGCCCGCAAGCATCTCTTCCAGCCTCGCCCGCCTGGCGGCTTCGAGGATGTCCCTTTCGCTGGCGCCCAGACGGCCGTAGGCGATGTTCTCGCGAATCGTGCCGCCGAAGAGGAAAACGTCCTGCTGTACGATGCCGATCTGTTGGCGCAGYGACACCTTTGTCATGTCCCTGATGTCGACGCCGTCAATCGTGATGCGGCCACCGCCGACCTCGTAGAACCGCGGCAGCAGCGAACAGATAGTCGTCTTTCCGGCCCCCGAAGGGCCGACGAAGGCAATCGTTTCTCCGGCATCGATCGTCAGATCGACATGCTCGAACACGGGCGCTTCCGGATTGTATCCAAAAGAGACATCCTCATAGGCGATTGCGCCCTTGAGGTGATCAACCGCAATGGCGTCCGGCGCATCGGCGATATCCGGCTCGGTATCGATAAGCTCGGTGAACCGGCGAAAACCGGCGATTCCCTTTGGATAGGTTTCAATGACCGAGTTGATCTTTTCGACAGGACGGAAAAAGACGCCAACCAGAAGCAGGAAGCCGATGAAGCCGCCGGCCGTCAGCGTACCGGAAAGCACGAAATAGGCCCCGGCGATCATCACCACCATCTGCGTCAGTCGCATGCTCATGTAGCTCAGCGAACTGGTCGCTGCCATGAGCTTGTAGGCGTCGAGCTTGACGCGCCGGTAGCTCTGATTGTCTTTTTCGAAAAGTGTGCGCTCGTGGTTCTCGTTGGCGAAGGCCTGCACCACGCGGATACCGCCGACATTTTCCTCGATCCGCGTATTGAAGTCGCCAACCCGCTCGAAAAGGCGCCGGAAATTTTGGGTCATGCGGCTACCGAAGTGGCTCGTCACCCAGGCCGTCAGCGGTACGACGACAGCCGTTATCAGCGCCAGTTGCCAGTTGACCGAGAACATCAGCAGCAAGGCGCCGGCAAAGGTCATCAGTGCGATGAACAGATCCTCAGGCCCGTGATGGGCGACTTCGCCAATCTCTTCAAGATCCTTCGTCAGCCGCCCGACGATGTGCCCGGTCTTCTGGTTGTCGAAATAGCTGAACGACAACTTCTGTATGTGATTGAACGCCGCACGACGCATGTCGGTTTCGATATTGATGCCGAGCATATGGCCCCAATAGGTGACGACCGCCATCAGACCGGTGTTGATTACATAGATCGCAAGAAGGGCCGCAGACGCTAGCAGGATCAGCAGCCATTCCTGGCTGAGCAAAAGCCGGTCGACGAACAACTTCACGGCCATGGGAAAGCCGAGTTCGAGCAGCCCCGAAACAATGGAACAGGAGAAATCGAGAATGAAAAGGCCTCGATAGGGCCGGTAATAGGAGAAGAAGCGACGCAGCATTCAAATACTCGCAAACGAATGGGGATTGGACTGGTCGGCCAAGAGCCCGCATCGTAAAAACATGACTGGATTTCTCCATATTGTGGAGCCGCCCGGCTGATAGAGCGTTGCGCGACCAAAAGCAATACGAAGCGGTTCGAGCCCACAAAAGGCCAGGTTACAGCGGATTGATGTAATTGGTGATCGCAACCTGGCGAAGCAAGACGCGGCGGATCACATGCGCTGCCTTGACATGATCGGTAAAGATTGCTGCGTCACCGGTGCTGCCGGCAGGCAGGGCGGCAGCAAAAGCCGGATCATCGAGACGAATGCGAACGACAAACGGCAGGCTCTGGATGGCTGTGGGCGCGATTGCAGTGCCTGACGTTCGGGCCTGGCCGCTGGCGACGGCCTGGATCACGCTTTCGACTTTGCCGGTATAGACCTTACCTGGCGCGAACTTGAAAGTTGCCTCCACACTCTGGCCAGGCTCGATATAGCGCGCGTTGATCTGCGGAATCTCAACGCCGATGATCGTGTCCGAGGTGTCAATGAATGCCATGACTGGAGACAACGGCAGGCTGGTAACGCGCGCTCCCTTGCGAAGCGCAAGATTGGTGACGTAGCCGTCAGCCGGCGCACGCACCACCGTCTTGTCGAGATCCCATTGAGCGCCCGCTATTTGGGCCGTCAGCTGTTCGACCTCGGCCTGGCGCTGCTCGACGTCGTAGGTTCGACCGGCACCGCTTGTCTGCAGCCGTGTCGTCTCTGCCAGTCGTTGCTTGTTGAGGTTCAGCTGTGCCTGAAAGGCGTCGAGCTTCGCCTGATAGGGCAATGGGTCAATCTTGAAGAGAATGTCGCCGGCCTTGAGCGGGGTATTGGCTACCACCGGCACCTCCGTGACCTCCCCGGCGACATCGGGGACGATTGCGACCGAATTGCGTACCACCAGCACCTTGCCCTGCGGCGCGCCCCAACCCATTGGGACGAACAGGCCGATGAGGAGCAACAGAAGGACCAGGACCGGCGAGACTTTCCAGAACAGATTGAATGGTACGATCCGGAATTTCACCAGGCAAAAGAGAATAGCAAGATAAACGTTGAGAAGTACGACGATCATCGCAGTGCCTCCGGCTTCGAGGCCTGCGGAACGTCAACATAGGCCCAGATCAGGACGAGGGGCCAAAGCGCGAAGCCGAGAAAGAGCGTAACCCAGCCGCCAATGGTGACCGCATCCTTCCAGGGATGGTTCCGGCGCTTGGCGATGATGCCGGGAAGCATCGCCATAAAGACGATAACGAAAGCAGTACTGGCCGTCAGCACGACGAGCACGAGCCAGGCGAAGATATCTATGATCATTGATGCCATCTCTTCTTGATCCTGCGGAAGCCTCGTCTCGTTCAAGCCGTAACGGAAGTACACAACGGTAAACGCACTCGTAAACGCTGCTCGCCTGACTATTGAGATGGGCGTCTGGACAAGCGCATTGGCTAGAGTCCTGGTGCGTCTGAAAAGCCGAACACGGCCTCGGATTTCGGAGCTGCTATCCGTGGCCTCGACGTCGTCGACGGCGGCCAAACCAAGTGGTCGCTAGCCGACAAGACGCCTCTTCTCCTCAACCTGGCGGGCAAAGATCGGTTTGTAGATCCCGAGATTCCGGCGTTTGTCGATCTTGTCAGGCAGAGCGGGCTGAAAGCTGAGATATTCAGCTATGAGAACACGGAGCGCGGCTTTGACGACGACAACGATGGCGTGCACTATACAGCCGGACCGAACGTCTCGGCAGCACCCGATCGGCCACAGTGGAGCGATCGAGATCAACGCCCTGGCGGCTCATGAACACTGGTTACCAATAGTCCCGGAAACGTCTCTAATGCCGTAAAAAAGCCCGGCTCGTTTAGTGACGGCAAGTACCCGCCTTTTCTGAATTTCAAGACGAACCGCAAGCTCTGCGCGAGTACAAGCTCGTTCCACTTTGCGAGCCGATCTGATTAAATTGGAACAATCTGCGGCCGCGAGGCGTATCTGTCCGATTTCACTATGCGCTCTTCGAGCACGATCTGGACGGAGAACAAAAATGCCCGCGGAAAAAAAGACCACCACGAGACCTCTCGTTGCTGACGGCGCCAAGATCGGCGAGCCAGTGCCGCGCGCCGTGGTTGACGTAAACACGGCTTCCATTGGAATTCCTCCGCAACCCGAGTTCAATGCCGAAGAGGAGATCGGCCTTCTCCGGTCGCAGGTGGAGATCCTTCGCAGGCAAGTGGCCGACGCTTCTGCGGCCGTCAAGGCCGGCGCTAGTGTAGCTGTCCGACAGACAAAAGCGACCGTAAAGTTTTATCCCGTATCCAGCCTGGTGACAGTTGCCGCCGTCGCTGCGGTATTCGGTTTAACGATCGCCGGGCGATTGCAAGCCTCGGCGCGACAGTCCACTTATGACCGCGCGCTTGATGATATGCGCGACCTTTACGATAAAATACGCGGCCGGTTCTGAGTATCGTGTATCCGTCGCAGCGACACTGCTGGCCGCCGCCGGCAGCGGGTGAAACCTTTGACGAGGACGCGACTATATCATCGGGCAAGGGCGATACTGCCCATGCCTTCTCGCAGCTCCAGGTTTTACCGGAAGTACGCTGCGGGGGCGGACGGCGCCGCGGGGCTGTCCGGATGTCCGACATTTCTATGCGACCAACTTGTCCCGAAATGTGGGCCCGGTGCTATTTCTGGCGCGCCCGCGCAGCTAGGGACGCACCTCTTCCTTCACGAGCGTCTCCGCGTTAGATTGGCTTGATTGGATGACATGTGCCCGCCGGCGAAGGAGGCGTGATGCCCGCGAGGACGACCGTGATGTTTGCGCTTGTTGCGCTTCCGGCTTTCGCGGCCAGTCCAGGCCCGATCGAAGCGCACTACGAGTGCTCGACCGGTACTCGTCTCAGCGCAACTTTTTCCTCGCCTAATGTTTCGCCGGGAAGTGTCATCCTTGTCTTTGCGGGCGCACGACGCTTGATCATACTGCCGCAGGTCGTTTCGGCCGATGGCGGCCGTTACGCCAATAGCGATATGGAATTCTGGATCAAGGGCAAGGAAGCCACATTGACGCGTGAAGGGAAGCGAGAAACATGTCACGCCGACTGAGCCTGTTGCTAGGCGTCGGGGAGGGTCGCCGCAGCGCATCGCACGGTGCAGGGTGACCTGAATATCCGGGAAAAGGAGGCAATCGTGAGTCTCAGGCCGCCACGATCAATCTCAGGACAGTCGAGCACCGGGTTGAGCCCCTTGGAATACGAACTCGCTTCCGCGCGGGCGGACGCATTGGGCCGCCAGGGCCGCAAGACGGAGGCCGCGTTGGCCAGGCTTGCCTCCTGGTCGCCGGAGACCAATTGCGGGACCGACAGGCAAACCCTCCTCGATGATGCTTCCGACGCCGTCTGGGCCTTGTTCATCCAGCGCGAGATGTGCGGCTTCCACAACGATTGGGATGTCATAAGGCTTTATCAGATACCCGGCGAGGTTCTTGCAAGGCTTGGCGCAGCCCACAAATGACAAGCATGTTGTCGAACCCCCATCGCGAAACCTGGCGTTGCGCCCTCGCGAGCTCTGCAATGGCCGAGGCTGCCGGCCATGTTCCTTGTGGTTGCGCCGTATCCTAACATTCACAAGAATGTAACTGGCGGATTTCCCCGCTTTGCTGCTAGCTTGCCTGAGCTGCATGTACGTTGGGGGACGGCTTTCAGCCGGTAGTTGTATGTCTTACGATCTCGAGGTGAATGGTAAGAAATACGCCGTCGATGTGGATGGCGATATCCCGCTTCTATGGGTTCTTCGCGACAGCATAGGTCTCACCGGAACGAAATTCGGCTGTGGCATTGCCATGTGCGGTGCTTGCACGGTGCATGTCGATGGCGTGCCCGTCAGGTCGTGCGTGATGCCGGTTGCAGATGCGGTGTCCAAGTCGATCACCACCATCGAGGCAATTGGCGAGACTGCCGAAGGCGCACGGATCCAGAAAGCCTGGCTCGACATCGATGTCGTTCAATGCGGTTATTGTCAGTCTGGTCAGATCATGTCCGCGACAGCGCTGCTGGCGGCAAATCCGTCGCCGACTGACGATGATATCGATGCGGTCATGGCCGGAAATATCTGTCGATGTGGCACGTATCCGCGCATTCGCGCCGCGATCAAGCTGGCCGCGGCGGGGTGATGCGATGTCTCTTCACGACAAAATCAACCTTTCCGTCTCACGCCGGCACTTTCTGATCGGCGCATCGCTAACGGGAGCGGGCCTCGTCATTGGCCTGCGGCCTTCGCCCTCATACGCAGCAGAGGCGTTTGAGCCCAGCGCCTTCATTCGGATCCCTGCCGAAGGCAAGATTGTCCTGGTCATGCCCTCCGTGGAGATGGGACAAGGGATCTACACTTCGGTTGCGATGCTGTTGGCAGAAGAGCTGGAAGTCCCTCTTGATCAGGTGGTTCTCGAGCATGCGCCCGCCGATCCCACGCGGTATTCGAACCCCTTGCTGGGCGATCAGATCACTGGCGGTTCCCTTGCCATTCGCGCCGTTTATGACCAGATGCGCAAGGCGGGAGCCGCTGCGCGCATCATGCTGGTGAATGCTGCTGCCCGTGGTTGGGGTGTGGAACCGGATAGCTGCAAAGCCGAGGCGGGACACGTCGTCCATACGGCGAGTGACCGCCGGATTACCTATGGCAGCCTGATTCAGGCTGCTGCGTTGCAGCCCGTTCCGCAGGAAATGCCATTGAAGCCTGCGTCGAGCTTCAAGCTGATCGGCCAATCTATCAAGCGTCTGGACAGTCCGCAGAAGGTCAACGGTACCGCGAAGTTCGGTATCGATGCCCGTCCGGAAGGCGTGTCCTACGCCGCAATCACCATCTGTCCCCATTTTGGCGGCAAGCTGCGTTCGGTCGACGACCGACCGGCCATGGCGGTAAAGGGCGTCAAGCAGGTCGTGCGCATTGAGGATGCGGTCGCAGTCGTGGCCGACAACACGGGTGCCGCACGCAAGGGGCTGGCAGCACTTTCCCTTGAATGGGATCCAGGTGTCAGCGGGGATCTCTCGCTTGCCGATCTCGAAAAGCGCATGGAAGATGCCATCAGCGGCAATGCTCTGCCACACATAAATGAAGGCGACGTCGCCAAGGCGGAGGCCGAGCACGGACCTCCCGTTGAGTTCATCTACCGCCTGCCGATCCTCACACATTCGGCGATGGAGCCAATGAACTGCACGCTCCACGTCCGAAGCGACGGTTGCGACGTGTGGGTCGGAACCCAGGTCCTCGGGCGTGCGCGGCAGGCCGTCGCCGATGTGACGGGGCTGCCCTTGGACAAGGTCATCGTACACAATCATCTTTTGGGCGGCGGCTTCGGGCGCCGGCTTGATGTCGACGGCGTCATTCTGGCTGCGAAGATCGCCAAGCAGGTGCAGGGCCCGGTCAAGGTCACCTGGAGCCGCGAGGAAGATATCCGCCACGACTGTTACCGCTATCTCAACTACAGCAAGGTCACGGCAACACTCGGTGCCGACGGCATGCCCGTTTCCTGGCGGCACCGGGTGATTGGGCCGTCCGTCATGGCGCGCTGGCTGCCGGCTTTCACCCGTGACGGTATTGACCTCGATAGCATGGGCGGCGCGGAGTCGCCCTATGCAATCCCTAACAAATATACGGAATTCGCCCGACACGAGGCGCCTGATGGAATGCTTACGGGCAACTGGCGCGGCGTCGGCGCAACACGTAACATCCCCGTCATTGAAGGCGGGATTGACGAGTTGGCCCACGTCGCGAACATTGATCCGCTCGAATACCGCAGGCGGCTGCTTGAGCATAAGCCGCGTCTCCTCGCAGCGCTCAATCTCGCGGCGGAGAAGGCCGGTTGGTCAACCACCCTTCAGAAGGGAAAGGGAAGAGGTATCGCCATTTCGGAGGATTTTGGTAGCTTTGCAGCCACGATCTCGGAGGTAAGCGTCGGAGAGGACGGCACGCTCAAGACCGACCGTATCGTTTGTGCCGTCGATTGCGGCCAGGTGATCAATCCTGACACGGTGGAAGCCCAGATACAGAGCGGCATCATCTACGGGCTGAGCGCAGCCCTCTACGGTCGCATCACGGTCCGCAATGGTGCTGTCGTGGAAGGCAATTTCGACGACTCTCCGGTTCTCAGAATATACGAGACGCCGAAGATCGAGGTCCACATTGTGCCGAGTTCCGAGGCCCCAGGTGGCATAGGGGAGGTCGGCACACCCGGTGTCGCGCCATCGCTTTTCAATGCGATTTTCATGGCAACCGGCAAGCGGTTGCGGTCGCTGCCAATCGACCAGAACGACTTGCGGAGGGTGTGATGGTGAAGAAGCGGATCGTCGCTGTGCCGTTGGCCGCCATTCTCGGCACGGCAGCTATTGCTGCTCTTGTCGGCCCCCTGAACGGCTACGCCGAAACATCGGACGGCGGAGCCCTCAAGGCCGTCTCCGACTTTGATGCCATCGCGGACACCAGCGCGCGCTCGAAGGCCATCTTCGAAGAGGCGAGCCGGGTCCTGACGCATCCGCGCTGCATCAACTGCCACCCGGCGACGCGTAGCCCGACGCAAGGTGAAGACAAACATCCGCATGTGCCATTGATGAACGCCAGCCAAGGTCCGTTGGGCCCGCCGGGGCTTGCCTGCAGCACATGCCACGGTGCCGAGAACCGTCCGATCGTTGGCAGCCGCCTGAAATCCATTCCGGGCAATGCGCACTGGTCGCTGGCGCCGGCCAGTATGGCATGGCAAGGGCTAACGGTGGGTGAAATATGCAGGCAGGTGCAAGACACGAGCCGGAACGGCAATCGGTCTCATGCCGATCTCGTTCGCCACATGGGTGAAGACCATCTGGTAGGGTGGGCATGGCATCCGGGCGCGGGACGTAGCACACCTCCCGGCTCACAGGAGGCACTTGCCGCCCTGATCGCCGCGTGGACGAACACAGGTGCCGAATGTCCCGATTGATCTCTTGCCGCTCTTCGGCAACAGGGCCCGTTTCGGCTCTCCAGTAGCAAGCAGTTCGCACCTGTTACTGACGCCTGCGGCAGCTTCCCTACGGAAGCTGTGCGATCGAGCGCAGGTATTCTGCGCTTGTCGTGGGAAAGCCAAAGAACTCCAGATAGGCCGGTATTTGCTCGAACAGCATGTCCGTCCCGACCTGAAAGGCGCACCCCCGTTCGCGGGCTGCCGCGAGAAACGGCGTGATTTCCTCTTTCATGACGACTTCGCCGACGAAAGTGGTGGGTGAAAGGCGCGATACGTCAAGCGGCAGGGGATCGTCCTTGCGCATCCCGAGGGGGGTCGCGTTGACGACGATGTCGAAACCGGCTGGATCGGTTGAACCCATGCTCACCTCAGTCATTGGGTAGTGTGTCATCAGCCGGTTGCCGAGTCCCGCCGACGTAGCGGGGTTGTCATCGTAAAGCGCAATCCGTCGCGCGCCGGCTCCTGCCAACGAGGCAGCAATCGCGGAGCCGACGCCGCCAGCACCCACGATCAGCACCTGGGCTCCCGCCACCCGTTGTCCCTTGCGCAACAAGCCGCGGACAAAGCCTTCACCATCGAACATATCGCCGATTAGCTTGCCATCCGGCTGGAGTCGGACGGCATTGCAGGAGCCGGCAACCTTGGCGTTGGTCGAGACCCCATCGAGCAATCCGATCGTCGTAATCTTGTGCGGCATGGTGATGAGGGCACCATGAATGTTCGAGAGCCTGAAGATAAGCTTGAGAAACGAAGGATAGTCTTCCGGCTTGCAGCCCATCGGTACGACGACAGCGTCGATGCCGCTCTTTTCGAAATAGGGATTGTAGATGAGTGGCGCCTTGAAGGATTCTGTTGGATAGCCGAGGTGCGCGATAAGCTTTGTGGTTCCGGTGATCATATCAGGGGCCTCACGCTGCGTTCACCCAGCTGGATCGTTTCGCCCGAGCGCGCGGACGCCTTGATCGCCTCGATGACACGCAAGGTGGCGAGACCTTCCGCTCCGCTAACAAGCGGTTCGGCCTCGCGGCGAATGACGTCGCAGAAGTGACGAAGCTGTATCGCCAGCGGGTCGGCTGGTTCAAATGGCACGCGCTCTTTGTCAAGCGGCTCCAGCCAATCCGGTTTCGACGCATTGGTCCAAAGTGCAAGCTGGGGAATGGCGAGCGATCCCCCTGTCCCACCGATCTGGTAGCAAGATTGATCCTGCTGCGGAAAGGCGGGGTTCTCTGCCGTCGTCATCTCCCAGCTCCAGGGAGACGGGACGGCGTCGGATGCATTTAACGTTCCAAGGACACCGCTCGCGAAACGAAGCAGGATAGCAATGCTATCCTCGACGGAATGCACACGGACCGAATTCGACTCCATCGCATGGACAGCTTCCACCTCTCCGAAGAAATAACGGAAGAGATCAACGTCATGGATCAGGTTGATGAAGGCCGGCCCTGCACCTTCCTCCCGGCGCCAGGAGACCTCGAAGTAACCGTCCGGCTTGGCAACCCAGAATGTTCCCTGAACGGTCAGGATCTTGCCGAGCCGCCCGCTGTCCAGGATTTGCTTTGCTTGTCGTATCATGGGGTTGTGGCGGCGATGGTGACCAACGAGGATAGGGACACCTGCCTTCGAACCAGCATCGACAAGAGCCACCGCTGCTTGCGCCTTGTCAGCAATCGGCTTTTCGACAAGGACCGGAATTCCTGCGGCGATGACATTAAGGGCGTTGGTGACATGAAGCTGGTTCGGGGTGGCAACGATGACGCCGTCCGGTCGGTCGCGTGCTATGGCTTCGCCAAACGTTGAAAACCATGCAGCACCCTTGCTTGTCACAAAGTCGCGCCCGGCATCGGAGGGATCGATCACGGCCGATAGTGTCGTGCGCGGCTCGCCCAGAATGCCTTCGATATGGCGCCTTCCGATAAGACCGGCACCCATCACCGCGATCTTCAGGGGAGGCGTCTGCGATTGTGCTGACATGAAAATTCCCTCACAGATCCTAGTTGCGCAGGATTTCACCGAGGAATTTGCGTGTGCGCTCATGGCGGGGGTTGGTGAAGAATTCCCCGGGTGGCGCTTCCTCGACGATCGCGCCGCTCGCCATGAAGATGACGCGGTTTGCAACTTGCCGGGCGAAGCCCATTTCATGCGTCACGCAGACCATCGTCATGCCTTCGTCAGCAAGGCTGATCATGGTGTCGAGGACTTCCTTGACCATCTCCGGATCGAGTGCCGAGGTTGGCTCATCGAAGAGCATGATCTTCGGCCGCATGCAGAGCGCCCGCGCAATTGCGACACGCTGCTGTTGGCCACCGGAAAGCTGCACAGGATATTTGCTGGCCTGTTCGAGGATCTTGACGCGGGCAAGCAGAGAGCGTGCGCGGTCCTCTGCCTCCGCCTTTCCGACGCCAAGCGCACGTATCGGTGCCAGCATGCAGTTTTGCAGCACGGTGAGATGCGGAAAGAGATTGAACTGCTGGAAGACCATGCCGACTTCGCGGCGGATCGCGTCGATCGCCTTTGCCTGGTTTCCGAGCAGGATGCCGCCGACGCGGATTTCGCCCTTCTGATAGGTCTCCAGATGGTTGATGCAGCGGATCAGCGTGGATTTTCCACTGCCGGAAGGGCCGCAAAGCACGATTCTCTCGCCCTTGCGAACGGACAGGTCGATGTCGTGCAGGGCCTGAAAGGCGCCGTACCATTTCTCCACGTGGCTCATGGTGATAACGGTCTCGGCGGTTGATGCGGGCGAAGGACTGTTCATGGTTCCGTCTCTTTCCTGGTCAGCGCCGGAGATCACCGCGATGCCGCGGCGAACTTCCGTTCAAGACGTGCGCCGAAGATCGTCAGCGGGCAGCACATCAGGAAATACAGTGCGCCCACGATCCCGAAGACTGTCAGCGGCTCGAAGATCTGGTTGGAAATGATGTTGCCGGCGCGGGTAAGTTCCGTGAAGCCGACGATGGAGGCGAGCGAGGTTCCCTTGATCAACTGCACCAGGAAACCGATCGTTGCCGGCAGCGAGATGCGCAGTGCCTGTGGCAGGATCACGTCCCTCATGCGCGAGACATATTTGAGGCTGAGCGCTCTTGCGGCCTCGCTCTGGCCGCGCGGAACCGCTTCGATCGAGCCGCGCCAGATTTCGCCCAGATAGGCGCTGGCATGCAGGGTTAGACCGATGGCAACTGCCACCCAGGCATCGAGCTTGAAGCCGATGAGGGCAAGACCGTAATAAACCACGAACAGCTGCATCAGGAGAGGAGTGCCTTGGAAGACCGCGATATAGCCGGCCGTCACTCGCTCCAGCAGCGGAATTTCCGATGTCCGAGCGAGCGCCACACCAAGCCCGGCAACGCATCCGCAGACAAAGCCAACCGCGGACAAGACGACGGTCCATTTCAGACCGATCAGAAGGAAGACGAATTCTTCGCTGCCCATCGATTGCTCCTACTTGACCGGATAGGTGAAGTAACGTGCCGAAAAGAACGCAAAGAGGCGCATCATCAGCCAGGAAATGACGAGGTAGAAAACCGTCACCGTGAAATAGACCTCGAAGCTGCGGAAGCTTTCGGACTCGATGCGCTGCGAAACCGAAGTGAGCTCATAGGCCGAGATCGCCGAGGCAATGCTGGTCGACAGCGTCAGCAACACGAACTGGCTGGTCAGCGATGGATAGATCGCCCTGAGCGCCGGCTTGAGGATGATCAGCCGGAAGACCTGCGCCTTGTGCAGGCCAAGAGCGAGGCCGGCCTCCATCTGGCCCTTGGAAATCGACTGGACGCCACCGCGGATAATCTCGATGGCGTAGGCGCCGCCGTTGATCCCAAGAGCAATGATCGCTGTTGGCGTCGGATCCAGCCTGATGCCTGCAAGGGGAAGGGCGAAGTACAGGAAGAAGATCTGAACCAGGAACGGCGTGTTGCGGATGAGCTCGACAAAGCTGATCACCAGCCAGCGCAGCGGTTTGTAGCGAGAATCCCGCAGGGCCACACCGCCTATGCCGATCACGATTGCCAGCAGCATGCCACAGATTGCGAGCAGCAACGTGCCGAGACAGCCAAGCAGCAGGCTTGGCAGGCCGTCAATGACAGGCGTGAAATCCAGCGTGTAGTTCATCGCGGCTCCTCAATCGCGTCCGACCATGCCAGCCATGGCCTGGATCGCCAGTTCATAACCAGCTGCTCCAAAGCCGATCATGATTGCCGTCGCGACGCGAGAGACAAGGGAATTATGGTAGATGCTCTCGCGCGCATGCACGTTCGAAATGTGGAGCTCGATCTTCGGGTGATCGAACGTCTTCAGCGCGTCGAGTAGCGCGATTGACGTGAACGTGTAGCCTGCCGGGTTGATGATGATGCCGCAGGCCTCGTTGCGGGCCTGATGCACGCTCTCCACCAGTTCGCCCTCGAAATTTGTCTGGCGAAAGTCGACGTCGAATCCGAGGTCATTCGCCTTGGCGAGGCATTTTTCCTTGATGTCCGCAAGCGTTGTCGTGCCGTAGATGGCGGGCTCCCGCTGTCCGAGCAGGTTCAGGTTTGGCCCGTTGAGCACAAAAATCGTCTTGTTCATGATTGCGCTCCTCGAAACGCGCAAAGCCGTGCTTTCGGCGTCGCGACACCGTCGGCGGGCATCGAAACGCCCGCCAGTTTGCTTTTGCTTCAGCGCTTGTGGCTCAGTTTGCGGTGAACGGAATGCCTTCGAGGCTCGCGGGGAATTCCGGAACCGGCACCTTCATCCACTTGTCGTAGATCTTCTTGAGCTCGCCATTGGCCTTGATCTTGTCGATGAAGGCATTGATCGAAGCGTTGATTTCCTTCTCGCCAAGCCGCGTGCAAGCGCCATTGTAGAGCTTCTGGAACTCAAGCTTGTTTTCGAACTCGCCTGGACGAGCCTTTTCGACACGGTCCATGTAGAAGATGTTGCCGCCAAGCGCCTGAACCTGGCCCGACACGAGCGCCTGGACGCTGGGCGCATCACCATCGAAGCGGCGGATCGTGGCGCTCTGGGGTGCATTCTTGGTGACCTGGGTATCTTGAGCCGCACCCTTGGCAACGCCAATCGAAAGATTGGCCATGTCATCATTCGTCTTGACCGACATGGACTTCGGCGCAATCAGCACGATGGCGTTGGCAACGTAGGGCTTGCTGAACTGAACGGCTTTGGCACGCTCCGGCAGCATGGCCATCGTCGCGAAGAGAACATCGACACGACCAGTTGTCAGGGCGGGAATGCGGTTGTTGACTTCCAAAGGCACGAACTCGACAGAGACGCCGAGTTCCTTTGCGTAAAGCGTTGCAATATCGGCATCGAGGCCGTCCTGCTTGCCACCTGATGTCACGAAGCCCCATGGCGGGTTGTCGCCCTGGATGCCAACGACGAGCTTTCCTTTGGCCTTGATTTCTTCGGGGGTGACTGCGGCAGCGGGGTTGGCGAGCCCGATCGCAGCCACGGCAGCAGCGACACCCAGCATCGCGTTTCGGCGCGTCAGCATCGACTTGAACATTGATTCCTCCTCCTTTGAACGGTCACTTGGACCCAACAGTCTTCCTCTCCCGACTGCATGTTCAGCTTTTTGCCAGAGGATCGTGCGCAAATCAACCGAGTTTTTGAAAATCATATGAGACTTTTGATTTGACCAATTGATTTGAAATGCTCACGACATTTGACATAATGCCATGATCGAGGGCGGCGCGTGAGGCGAAATCGGCCGTTCGCAGCGCTCTCGTGGCGCCAACAGAAAGGTATTGGGTTATGAAGACCTCGATTGCGACGGTGACGCTCAGCGGTGAACTGCCCGACAAGCTTGAGGCCATTGCACGAGCAGGATTCGATGGCGTCGAGATTTTCGAGAACGACTTCCTTGCCTTTGATGGAAGCCCAGCCGATGTCGGCAAGATGGCGAGGGATCTGGGGCTCAAGATCACGCTCTTCCAGCCCTTTCGCGATTTCGAAGGCATGCCCGATGCACTTCGAAGCCGCACCTTCGATCGGGCGGAGCGTAAGTTCGACGTCATGCAGGAGCTCGGAACCGACATGGTTCTTGTCTGCTCGAATGTCTCGCAGGCGGCCCTTGGCGGCATTGATCGCGCGGCCGCCGACTTTCAGGAACTGGGTGAACGCGCGGCCAGGCGCGGCCTCAAGGTGGGCTATGAAGCGCTTGCCTGGGGGCGCTATGTCAATGACCACCGTGATGCCTGGGAAATCGTGCGGCGTGCCGATCATCCGAATGTCGGGCTCATCCTCGACAGCTTCCATTCGCTCTCGCGCAAGATCGACATCAACTCGATCCGTTCCATTCCAAAGGAGAAGATCTTCATCGTCCAGCTGGCCGATGCGCCGCTGATCGACATGGATCTGCTCTATTGGAGCCGCCATTTTCGCAACATGCCAGGCGAGGGCGATCTGCCGGTAACAGCGTTCACCGAGGCGGTCGCCTCGACCGGGTATGACGGCTATTTCTCGCTCGAGATCTTCAACGATCAATTCCGCGGCGGCTCGACGCGGGCAATCGCTGCCGATGGCCATCGCTCCCTGATCTATCTGGCAGATCAGGTTCGTCGCAATGTCCATACGCCGATCGGCGCCGCCATGCCGGAGCGGGCAGTGGTCAAGGGCGTCGGCTTCGTCGAATTCGCCACAGACGCAGACGAGTCCGTCGAACTGGTCTCCCTCTTGCGGACCCTTGGTTTCCGCAAGACGGCAATTCATCGGTCCAAGAAGGTCACGCTGTTCGAACAGGGCAGCATTCGCATTCTGGTCAACACAGATCCGCTTGGCTTTGCCAGCGCAGCCTATGCAGTCCACGGCACATTTGCTTATGCGATCGCACTCAATGTCGAGGATGCCGCAAAGGCCTACCAGCGTGCCCTTGCCCTGGACGCAGAACCATTCCGACAGCCTGTTGTCGATGGGGAGCTCGAATTTCCCACTGTCCGGGGTGTCGGCGGCGGCCTGATCTATCTGATCGACGACACAAGCCCGCTCGGCCGGTTCCCGGAGATCGACTTCGAGCCGGTTTTGGATGAAAGCGGCATCACTGGCGCCGGACTGCTGCAGTTCGACCATGTCGCCCAGACGGTTGCCTATGACGAAATGCTGACCTGGCTGCTCTTCTACACATCGATCTTCGAAACCAGAAAAACGCCGATGGTCGATATCATCGACCCGAGCGGCATCGTGCGCAGCCAGGTCGTCGAGAATGAGCCCGGGACGCTGCGGATTACCATGAACGGTGCCGAAAACCGCCGTACGCTGGCGGGGCACTTCATCGCCGAGAAATTCGGTTCGGGCATTCAGCATCTGGCGTTTTCCACCGACGACATTTTCGTCACCGCCAGATCACTTCGTAGCCAGGGCTTCAAGCCGCTCCATATCTCGCCCAACTATTATGATGATATTGAAGCCCGCTTCGGACTTGACCCCGATCTGACCGAGCGCCTGAAAGCAGAAAACATCCTCTATGACCGTGACGAGCACGGAGACTATTTTCAGCTCTACAGCGGCACCTATGGCGAGGGCTTCTTCTTCGAAATCGTCGAACGACGCGGCTATCGGGGCTATGGGGCGCCAAATGCCATTTTCCGTATCGCAGCTCTCAAGAAGCAGATGCGGCCGGAGGGCATTCCGAAGGACGCCGTCTGAGCGGCGCCTCGTCAGGTAATGCGCCCGCTCCTCAGAACGTGTGCCACGCCGCTCTCTATATGTCGGCGGATGACAGAACGGGCTCCTTCGACGTCACGCTTCAAGGCGAGTTCGAAGAGGAGCTTGTGGTCTTCGACAACCGCCCGACCGCGAAAGCTCTGGGCAAGCATATGATAGCGCAGAAACCTGTCGAACACCGAAGATAGCGCCGCCATCAGCGTGGCCGAATTGCAGGCCGATACGATCGCCTGGTGAAACTCCCAGTCATAGCGAACCCAGTCGATGGTACGCGAGGCATCGCCCGCAAGCAGCTTCTTTTCCGCGGCCGCCAGCTTATGGTGGGCGGCAACGATGCGTCCCTCCCACTCGAGATTTCCAGCCGAAAAGGACAATCCGATCGCATGCGTCTCCAGCACGGTGCGAAGATCGGCAAGCTCCTCGAGTTCCTTGCGGGTCGCGGGACTGACTTCGAACCCGCGCTGGCCCTCTGCCAACACCAGGTTCTCCGTGGTCAGGCGGCTCAATATCTCGCGCAGTGACGAGACACTGATGGAATACCGCTCCTTGGCCTGCTCGAGCTTGATCTTTGCACCAGGCGCCAAGGTCCCCGAAATGATATCCTGACGGATCTGTCGAAAGACGATGTCGCTGACAGTCTCGGCTGTTTCAGCAGCAATTTTGAGCATGAGATCCTCTGCTTTGATCAAGCGCCAGGGTCGGCATCAATCACGTTTGTGACGGAAGGGCCGATAGCGATCCCTTTTCGAGTGCATGCTCGACGCCGCCTTGTATGTGACGCTGCAGGATTTTCTTTGCCGTCTTGCTGTCGCGTTGCAGGGCGGCTTCCAGGAGCTGCCTATGTTCCTCCTCGGCAACACGCCCACGGTAAGACAGCGCAACCATCTGATAACGCAGGTACTTGTCGAAGACGGCCGAATGGGTCTCCATGAGCAGACGTGATCCACAGGCGGAAATCAGCGCTTGGTGAAACTCCCAGTCATAGCGCTTCCAGTCTTCCGCCCTGCTGGAATCGCCCGAAGCCATGACCTCTTCCATGCGTGCCAGCTTGTAGTGGGCAGACACCAGCCTCGCTTCCCACTCTACATCCCCCTGTTCGAACGACTGCTCAAGCGCATGCTCTTCGAGAAGCAAACGGAGAGCCGCAACCTCTTTCAGGTCAGCAACCGACACGCGGGCAACCTCAAAACCCCGCTGTCCTTCAGCCACGACGAGCCCCTCGGACGTCAGGCGGTTGAGAATTTCCCGCAGAGTGCTGACGCTCGTCTCGTAGGCACTCTTCAAATTATCAAGCTTGAGCTTCAGGCCCGGCGCAAGGCGGCCGAAGATTATGTCCGCCCGTATCTGCCTGTAGCTGCTTTCAGCGACAGTTTCGTCCGCAGTCTCTCTCCGCACGCCAATCTCCGATATTTTTCCTATCGTCATATATATCTGCATGACTAGGTCGAAGACAATGCCGATCGTCTGGTGTCGGATCCGCCTAGAATGCGCAATCACTTGGCCGGCACGCAGCCGGTCAAGGCATGGCTCGAAGGAAGAAACATTTCACATTGCCGGAACGGCAATGGCATCTTGCTGTAATTTAGCAACGCCTTAACGAAAACAGTGTGGCAATGTCGAAATTCGCGCGCTGGTTGGTGGTGCGCCGCCATGCTGGATTCTAGCTTTCTAGCAGGCTTCGGTTGAGGGAGTGAGATCGATCGAAGCTCGGCATACAGCAGGGGCATTCAACCGTGCCAAAAAGGTCGGGCCTCTTGAATTGTGTGAGGAGTTCGAAGGGTGGTTGGGAGTGAGTGCGTAGACATCAACATTTCCACTCTTCGAAAGCGGTCTATCGAGTTGCTGCGTAAGCGCGATATCGCCTGGCGACAAAGGCATATCTTAGCCGAGTGAGCGCTTCAACGCAGCGCGGTCGAGGAGGGGATGATGAGCGATCGTGCAATGGGCTTCTTGGTTGCGACAGAAGTGTGCCTGCTATTTTGGATAGCCGTCGCAATGTTTGCGGTTGGAGGGCTCCCCGTCTAAGGCTGGCTTTGCGATGGTGGCGATCTTTTCATATACGCTTCGGGGGATGGAGAATTCTCCTGATGTGTGAGTAGAATTAACTCCCGTAACGCCAGGCACGAACACGCTTTTTTCTTGCAGGCGCTCTACTTGGCGAAGCGCCCGCTCGATCCGTCCGTCAGCTCCCGGACCGGGCATGATTGCAATCACGCTGAGCCCCACCGCGGGCGACGTGGTCCCCGACCTGAAATCCGGCGTGTCCAGAGACCAGGGGCCACCGGAAAGGCCAGCAGACAGCATCTCCACCAGCAGCGCTACATTGGCTCCTTTGCGGCCGCCGAAGGGCAACAGAGCTCCCGTCAACGCCTCTTCCGCATCCTCAGTCGCGTTGCCGCCTGCGTCGACTGCCCAACCCTTCGGGATTGGCTCTTTCTCTTCGGCCGCTCTGACTATGTTGACGAAGGCGGTGGCGCTCGACGCCTGATCAATGATCATGGGCGGCGTGTGCTCGCCGAGCGGAAATCCGAATGCCATCGGATTTGTGCTGTAGACGACAGGTCCGCCGGCTTGCGCGACCATCATGGCATTTGCGTTGGTTGCCGCCAGTCCAATCACACCCTCATTGCAAAGTCTGCGGACGTAGTATCCGAGTTCGCCGGTGGTGTAGCTGTTGGTTTGCGTGAAGACGGCAACTCCAAAGCTGCGAACCGCGCCGAGCAGATCTTTAAAAGCGAGATCGAAGCCGAGCTGAGCGATGCCGCGATCTGCATCGGAAACGAGAAATGCGGGGAAGGCGCGGTCCAATCGCGGCTTGGGCTCGCGATTTATTCGTCCCTCGCGAAATCCATCGAGATAATCCACGAAGTGCGGAAACCCGAGGGTAGGGGGACCGAAGCTTGCCGCCGAAAGCGTGGCGTCCACGAGGGAGCGTGCGCTCGCGCGAGCCGCGCCCGAGGCCAGGCACGCCTTCATTGCAAGTTCCTCGACGTCCTTCCTTTTGAGCAAGATCTCCTCGGACATGTCAGATCTCCAATCCCGCTTTTCTGCCTTCGTAGAAGGCGTAAGGAGCTTGCCGCGGTGCCGCGCAATCGCCGATCTGTCGCGCGGGAACACCCAGTTCGAGCAGGCCTGGCATCAGCCAGTCCATCGGATGATTTGTCGTTGCTGTGACCAGGCTGTCCGCCTCTACAAAGTTGCGCTCACCAGTGTTGTGATCCAGAACCGTTGCACCGTTTCCGTGCCATTCAGCGATGCTGACCTCCGTGATCCACTGCACGCCAAGCTTTTTCAAAGCCTGCCGCATCGGAAGATCGGCAGCCGTTCTTTGAAGCTCCTTTCCGACGAACGGGTCGGGTGTGACGATCGTGACCTGATGGCCGTCCTCCGCCAGCTTCCAGGCCGTCCCGCAACCGCGCCAGCCGCCGCCCTCGTCCAGGAGAAGGACGTGCTTGCCTGGCCTTGCCTGCCTTGCCATGACTGCCTCGACGGTGAACACGCCGCCCTTGTCTAGCCCGGGCATCGCCGCAATCGTCGGCAAGGCCTTCTGGAACCCGGTTTCCGGAGAATAGGAGCCGGTCGCGACGATCACGACGTCCACCTTCGACGGGTCGATGTCATCTGCTTCCACATAGCTATTCAGTCTGACGTCAACGCCGAGCTTTTCCAGTTGGCGTTCATACCAGGCAAGCAGATCAAGGATCTGGGCACGCCTCGGCTGCAGGCCGGCGAGGAGAAAATTGCCACCGAGACGCGTTCCGGCTTCCGAGAGGACGACCCTGTGGCCGCGTTCGGCCGCTACCCTTGCCGCTTCGAGCCCCGCCGGGCCGCCACCGACGACAAATACGCGTTTTGGATTGGATGTCTTGGTGAAGCGATCGCCTTTCCATTCGAATTCTCGTCCCGCCGAAGGATTGATCAGACAGCTTATCCAGTAGTCCCGGGAACGGCGCCCCCAGCACATCTGGTTGCAGGATATGCAGCCGCGGATGTCTTCGGGGCGGCCTTCACCGGCCTTGCGCGCCAGGTGAGGGTCGGCGATCTGTCCACGAACGATCGACACAAGGTCGCACGCGCCTTCGCCAAGAACTGTCTCCGCATTTTCAGGTGTTCGGATATGGCTTTCGGCAATGACGGCGGAATTTCTCACGACCTTCTTGAGGCAGGCGGCAAGATCGGCGCCGAGCTTTTCAGGATAGATGAATGTCGGCATGAGCTTGTAGAAGTCGAGGTATCCGCCAGACCCGCATGTGACATAGTCCATCAGGCCGAGCTCGTCGTGAAGCTTCACGATCTCCGCGAGCTCGTCTCGCTGCAGCGCGGCCTTCACATCCGGCTCGTCGCTCACTGCGAGGCCTATGATGAAATCTGGTCCGCATGTCTCTCTGATCCGAAAGAGAATCTCGCGAGACATGCGCGTGCGGTTTTCGAGCGAGCCTCCCCACTGGTCTTCGCGTCGATTGCTCCAAGGCGTCCAGAATTGGTCGACCATCCCCAGATAGGCTGCCCATACTTCGACACCGTCGAAGCCGGCCTCGCGACATCGGCGCGCCGCCTGGACAAACCCGTCGATGGTCTCCCAAATCTCGGCTTCCGTCATTGGATGCGAGCCGTCACTATCGTGGTAGCTCGGCAGACCGGACGGCGACCAATGGGGATGGAAGGAGTTGTCGGAGTCGCCATGCGCCCCGACGTGGTAGAGCTGCTGGATTGCGACGGCTCCATTCTCCTTGATGGCGCGAACAAGCCTGGCAAAGTGCGGAATCACGGTATCGTCGCAATGACGGAAGTTTCTTTGCGTCAGAACCGCGGCAGCATGGACCGGCATCGGTTCGACGACAATTATCCCGGCGCCGCCGATAGCACGCTCGGCGTAGTAGGCGACGTGGCGCTCCGTCGGCAACCCGTCGACAGCCATGTTCGCGGTGTGAGCGCCAAACACGATGCGATTGCGGAGCGTGTGCCCGCGAATCTGAAGCGGACTGAAGAGGCGGGGGAACTTTTCGGGCATGGTCGCTCCCGGATATAGGTCGTTGCTAGGTTTCTGGCTGTGACGGTCTTGTCGACGCCGTGGCCTTGGGCAGGATCCATTGACACCTGGCGGAGGGAGTCGCCACGCGTCTTTGTCTGGACTGAACTTGCTTTGAGGGGCCTGACGGGCCGAACGATTATCCCTTGGGGACGTGTGGGCACGGAACTCGCGATGAATTCCGCGCACGCGCTCAGCGGACATCAGGGCCGGACCTCTTCGCGGGAGCCTTACTGCGCGAGCGCAATGGCATCCTCGCGCGGTTGGACCGTATCCGAGTTGACCATCGCGGTCGCAAGCTGGCGGAAGGTGACCATCCCGACGGGACGAGATCCTTGGCCGATGACAGTCACATCGCCATCCGGAACCGACGCAAGCAGGCGAACGGCCTCCTCGACCGTCGTCGTAGCATCGACGGTGACACCGCTGACGGCAGCTCCGGGTCGCATCGGACTCATGATGGCGCTGACCTGAACCACGCGGCCGCGGTTGACCTCCTTGACGAAGTTGGCGACGTATTCGTCTGCCGGTCGCAACACGATGTCCTGACTGCTGCCTTGCTGGATGATTTCGCCATCGCGCAGGATGGCGATCTGGTCTCCCAGTCTCAGCGCCTCGTCGAGATCATGCGTGATGAAGACGATGGTCTTCTTGATCTCCCGCTGAATGTCGAGCAGCACCGTCTGCATATCCGTGCGGATCAGCGGATCGAGCGCGGAATAGGCCTCGTCCATCAAGAGAACGGGTGCGTCATTCGAAAGGGCGCGCGCCAGGCCGACGCGCTGCTGCATGCCTCCCGAAAGCTGGTTCGGGTATTTCTCCTCGAAGCCCTTCAATCCGACGCGCTCCAGCCATCGCATCGCCACGTCGACTGCCTTCGAACGCTCCATACCCTGGACTTCCAAGCCAAATAGCGTGTTGTCGAGAACGTTGCGATGCGGCAGGAGGGCGAACTTCTGAAACACCATCGCCGTCTGATGCCGGCGGAATGTGCGGAGCTCGGTCTCATCCATCTTGACCACGTCCACGCCGTCGACAAGCACTTCGCCAGCGGTCGGATCGATCAGTCGGTTGATGTGACGAATGAGCGTCGACTTCCCCGAGCCGGACAGGCCCATGATGACCTGGATGGAGCCCGACGGCATTTCGATATTGATATCGCGAAGCCCAAGTACGTGACCGTGCTTCCGGTTCAACTCGGCCTTCGTCAGTCCGTTCTGGACCGCCTCGATGTACGATCTCGCGTTCGGACCGAAGATCTTGAAGAGATGGCGGATCTTGATGCCGCCGAAATCGTGATCACCCATGAACGATCTCCCGATGCTTCTGGAGCCGCTTGCCATATGCCTGGCTGACCCGATCGAAGATGATAGCAATGCCGACAATGGCAAGGCCGTTGAAAATGCCCAGCGTGAAGTACTGATTGGCGATCGCCTTCAGGACCGGTTGTCCAAGTCCCTGGACGCCGATCATCGAGGCTATCACGACCATTGCCAGCGCCATCATGATGGTCTGGTTGATCCCGGCCATGATGGTTGGCAGGGCAAGCGGCATCTGCACCTTGAAAAGCTTCTGGGAATTTGAAACCCCGAAGGCGTCAGCTGCCTCAAGCACGTCCTTGTCGACCAGTCGAATGCCGAGGTCGGTCAACCGGATCATCGGCGGAATTGCATAGATCACGACGGCGATGAGACCGGGAACACGGCCAATCCCGAGCAGCATGACGACGGGGATGAGATAGACGAAACTCGGCATGGTCTGCATCACGTCGAGGATCGGATGGACGACGCGCTGGAACCGGTCGGATCGCGCCATCACGATCCCGATGGGCAAGCCGAGCGCGATGGACAAGACCGTGCAGACGAAGATCATCGACACTGTCCGCATCGTGTCTTCCCACATGTCGAAGTAGCCGATGAGCAGCAACGTCACGAGACAGCCGAGCACGATCTTCAAGCTGCGGCTTCCGAGCCACGCAACAACGAGGACCATCAGCGTTATGATCGGCCACGGCGTTTGGGTCATGAAGCGGTCGACGGCGATCAGGAAGTGTTGCAACGGAGAAAAGAAGCTCTCGATTGCATCGCCGTATGCCCTCGTGAAGGCGCGAAATCCGTCGTCAATCATCTTCTTGAGGTCGCGAAGACTGTCGTCATTCATGTGCGGAAATTTGTAAAACCATTCCATTCGGTTCCCCTTTCTCTGAAAGAGCCGTGACAAGTCTTCTGGTTGTTTTCCGGCTTCTGAAGTGGCGGCGCGTGTCAAAACGCGCCGCCCATTCAACAATCAAAGCGAGGCTTCGATTTTCTTTGCTGCGTCTTCCGACACCCACTTTGCCCAGATGTCTTTGTTTTCCTTCAGGAAGTGCTTGGCGCCGTCCTCGCCGCTCGCCTGATTGTCGGTCATCCATGCCATCAGCTTGTTGACGGTGTCATTGCTCCACGAGCGCTTCTCCAGGTAGGCCATCACATCGGGCCCGGCCTTTTCGGAGAATGGCTTTGCAACGAGCGTGACGATTGTATCGACCGGCCATGCGTTCGGCTTCGGATCGGCACAGTCAGCAACGGTATTGCAGCGTTTCCACTCGGCAGCGTCGGCTGGGACGCCGGCTTCGAGCTTCACCATTTCATACTTGCCAAGCAAAGCCGTCGGGGCCCAGTAGTAGCCGACCCAACCCTGCTTGCGCTCGTATGCCTTTGCGATCGAGCCATCGAGGCCCGCTCCGGAACCAGTATCCACGAGCTTGAAGCCCGCCTTTTCAGCATCGAACGCCTTGAAGAGCTGCGACGTGACCACCGTGCCGCCCCAGCCCTGCGGTCCGTTGTAAATTGCTCCCTTCGAGGCGTCTTCCGCGTCCGGGAACAATTCCGGGTGCTTGAGCATGTCAGGAATCGTTTTTACGTCAGGATGGGCGTCCGCCAGATATTTGGGGATCCACCAACCCTGGATGCCTCCATCGGGAAGTGGCGAACCGACCTTGATGATACGTCCCTCATCTGTGCCCTTCTTCACGACCTCAGGTAGAAGGTCCACCCAGGCTTCGGGAGCGATGTCGGGTTCGCCCTTCTCCGCCATCGACGTGATCGTTGGAACGGTATCACCCACAGTGATTTCCGCCTGGCAACCATATCCCTCGTTCAGGATGATCTTATCCAGGTTCGACAGGACTTCGGCACTCTGCCAGTTCATGCTGGCGATTGTGACGCTGCCACACTCTGCTGCATTTGCGTATGAGGCCACTCCCAGCAGCCCAAATACCATGCACGTAGAAGCCAATAACTTGGTCATTATCGTTCCCTTTTTTTAGCGGCATGTATTCTTGAGCGGGACGCCGCGAAAACCCGCTGCAACGGTCGTTAGGAAGCGTCTCCCATACTCACCGATTTCTTGAAGGCTGCGGCCAATCCATTGGAAACAGCATCGTCGAATCCCGAAGCGCGCATCTCTTGAATGCCCGCCGCAGTCACGCCGCGATATTCGAGAAAGCGATTGACGATCTCGGCCGGGTCGTCCTGCTGTCGTTCCAGCAGGCGTCCGGTTCCCGTCAGCATCGTCAGGACAGCTCGCCGGGCAATCTCCGCAGGCAAACCTTGACCGATCGCGTGCTTCATCATTGCCGCGGCAAGGAGCGCGGGAAAGGCGGGGCCGGTGCCAGACATGCCCGTCAGGTAATCGATGTGCGTTTCGCTGCCCACTTCGTCTTCGACACCACAGGCGCCAAAGATCTTTCGCACCAGACTGCGATCATCGGTATCGACACCGGCCGATGCCATCCAGGGCGTGTAGGAACAGGAGACTTCGGCGGCAGCGTTGGGGAGGGCTCTGACAACTCTTTCGGCCGCATGCCTTTCGATCAGCGCCGAGACGCGGATACCGGCCATGACCGAGATCAGGAGCTTCCGCTCCAGCTTTACAGGCACCGAACCCCAGTCTTCCGGGCGCACAGACAAGATCACCACATCCGAACGGTCCGCAAGGAGCTGATTGTCCGTTGTCCAGTGTGAGGCCGGGAAGCGGTCTGGCCGAGAGCGGCGATAGGAGAGCGTCAGATCGTCAGGATCGGCGAGGCCTGTGCGAAGGATCGCCTCTGCGATGGAACCGCCAAGCCAACCTGCGCCACCAATGATCCCGATCCTTGCTTTTCCGCTCATCTCATCCCTAGCCTGGCTTGTAGCTATGTCTCGCAAAGAACCGGTCAAGCTCTCGCTGCTGCGGAGTTTCACCCGTGTAGATTGCGATATATTCGGGGATGCGCTTCATGCGGACGCTGATACTTTCGTTCGACTGCATTGATATATAGCCGATCTGAACGAGGTAGGTTGTCCGTGCGCGAACATCCGCGCCGATTTCTGGATGGCCAAAGCGTTTGAACATGCTGGCAAGCGCGTCCATCCGCGTTCGATCGGCCTCTTGAACCTCCTGAAGGATCTCCTCCGACTGTAGCGCCCAGCTTCGCACGGCAAACTCGAACTTGCTGTCGAACAGCCGGCTGTCCAGCCAGCAGTCGAAGACGTTCAGCATCGCTTCCGCCAGGGTCTCCGCATAGGCTTCCGACTGCTTGACGATCGAACCTGTATTCTTCTCCCGCCAGCGCGAGACCAACCCGTCCAGAAGCTCTTCGCGATCCTTGAAGAACCAATAGAAGCTGGTGCGCGACAGGTTGAGCTTTTTTGCCAGGGGCAGGATCTTCACGGAGTCTATCCCGGACTCCAGCAGGGAGTCATAGGCTGCCTCGAGCCATCCCTCCTGCGATCCACGCCAGCCACTGTCGCTCAAATTCTGGTCCATGTTCAATTCCTAGCAAATCGTTAAGCTCCGCACAATCAAAATGTACATGACTGTCCATAAAATTTGACTGTCGTGTTTTCGTCGTTGACACATGTGTACATTCCGCCTAGCGTTCGGACCACTTCCTAATTCGGAGCATGACAGATGTCGAACGATCCCCTGCTGCAGCCGTATCAACTCAAGCATCTGACGCTACGCAACCGCATCATCGTGACATCCCATGAGCCGGCCTATCCCGAGGATGGCATGCCCAAGGAGCGCTACCGGGCCTATACGGTCGAGCGGGCCAAAGGCGGCGTTGCCATGACAATGACTGCCGGATCCGCAGCCGTGTCCAAGGACAGTCCACCGGTCTTCAACAATCTCCTGGCGTACAAGGACGAGATCGTACCCTGGGTCAGGGAGATGACGGACGCCGTCCACGAAGAGGGCGCTGCGATCATGATCCAGCTCACGCACCTCGGCAGGCGAACGCGCTGGGACAAGGGCGACTGGCTTCCCGTCGTTGCTCCATCTCACCACCGCGAAGCTGCCCATCGAGCATTTCCGAAGAAGCTGGAAGATTGGGATATCGAGCGCATCATCAAGGACTTTGCCGACGCCGCCGAACGCATGAAAGCCGGCGGGATGGACGGCGTTGAACTCGAGGCCTACGGCCATCTGATCGACCAGTTCGCTTCGCCATTGACCAACGAACTTGAGGGCCCTTACGGCGGATCGCTCGAAAACCGCATGCGCTTCTGTCTCGATGTCTTCAAGGCGATGCGCGAGAGAGTCGGCAACGACTTCATCCTTGGTGTCCGCTACACCGCTGACGAACGCCTTCCTGGCGGCAACGGCAAGGAAGAGGGCATTGAAATCTCCCGCAGGCTTCGTGACAGCGGCCTTATCGACTACCTGAACGTCATTCGTGGCCATATCGACACGGATCCGGGGCTGACGGATGTCATTCCGATCCAGGGAATGGCCAATTCGCCCCACCTCGACTTTGCCGGGGAAATCAGGGCGGCGACCAACTTCCCAACCTTCCATGCCGCCAAGATCCCCGATGTCGCCACGGCTCGTCACGCAATTGCGGCCGGGAAGGTCGACATGGTCGGCATGACGCGTGCGCACATGACCGATCCTCACATCGTCCGCAAGATCATTGAGAAACGGGAAGAGGACATTCGGCCGTGCGTCGGCGCCAATTACTGTCTTGACCGCATCTATCAGGGCGGCATGGCGTTTTGCATTCACAACGCCGCCACCGGGCGAGAGGAGACGATGCCCCACATCGTCCCAAAGGCCGAAGTCCGCAGGAAAGTTGTCGTGGTCGGGGCTGGCCCGGCCGGCCTCGAAGCCGCCCGCGTCGCCGCCGAGCGTGGTCACGAGGTGATCGTATTCGAGGCGGCAAGCAATCCGGGCGGACAGATCCGGCTGACCGCCCAGAGCGAACGTCGCCGAGAAATGATCAGCATCATCGACTGGCGAATGGCCCAGTGCGAAAAACACGGCGTCGTCTTCCATTTCAATACATGGGCCGAAGAAGACACGATCACCGCGGAGAAGCCAGACGTCGTCATCATCGCGACAGGCGGCCTTCCTCACACCGAGGTTCTGACCAAGGGCAACGATCTTGTCGTGTCGTCCTGGGATATCATCTCAGGAGACGTGAAGCCGGGTTCGAACGTTCTCGTCTTCGACGATGCCGGAGACCACGCGGGCCTGCAGGCCGCCGAATTTCTGGCCAAGGCCGGAGCAAAGGTCGAGATCATGACGCCCGATCGTTCCTTCGCGCCCGAGGTCATGGCCATGAACCTTGTTCCCTACATGCGATCTCTTCAGAAGCTGGATGTGACATTCACGGTTACATTCCGCCTCGAGGCCGCCGAAAGGAACGGGAACCAGATCGTTGCCAGCGTCGGAAGTGATTACGGCGGCGTATCGAAACAGCGCGTCGTCGACCAGATTGTCGTCAACCATGGCACGATCCCGCTCGACGACCTCTATTTCGACCTCAAGCCTCTGTCGAGCAATCTCGGCGAGACCTCGTACGACCAACTCCTGTCAGGCGAGCGGCAGTCCGTCGTCCGCAATGTGGAGGGAACGTTCCAGCTCTTCCGCATCGGCGATGCGGTCGCCGCGCGGAATACCCATGCGGCCATCTACGATGGCCTGCGCATCGCGAAGGATCTCTAGACCACGAAAGACGCATCCTAGCAGACGGAGGTTTGTCAGTGGCACAACGGGCCGAACAGCTACAGCTTCTAATCGACGCCGCCGATGTGGCATTCGATGAATATGCCAGGGATCCGGAAGCCCGACGTTCGCTCGGTCAGGCATTTTCGGTGCTTCAGACGTCAGGCGGACAGCTGTCGGAAAACGGGCGACAGCTACCGGTGTGCCAGTTCTTGTCGAAGATTTCGGTCGACGTCGGTTCGCCGGTGCTTGGGGAACTCCTCGCTCGCTTCCAGGCAGTTGAACCCCTCCTTATCTGGCGGCATCGTCAGGACATGTCCGGCACCGCAAGCGAAAACTTTCAGGACGGGCATGCGAACGCGATGATCGTCGGGCCGGGAGGCTTGGAGGAGCGCAACGACGTCTGGTTTGGTGCCACATTGATGGCGCCGAATGTGCGATATCCCGATCACGACCATGCCCCCGAAGAAATCTATCTGGTGATGTCCGAGGGAGAGTTCCGGCATGGGGACTCTGGCTGGTTCTCACCCGGTATCGGCGGATCCTTCTACAACCCGCCAGGGATAAGGCATGCCATGCGATCGACGGATCAGCCGCTGTTTGCGTTCTGGGTGCTCCTGCCCGAACAAGGCGCTGGTTCGACGCCAAACTCTAACGGACAGGTGCTGCCATGAAAATTCTCGTCCCCGTCAAGCGGGTGGTTGATTACAACGTGAAGATCCGCGTGAAGCCGGATGGCACGGGCGTCGAACTCGCGAATGTGAAGATGTCGATGAACCCGTTCGACGAGATCTCGGTCGAGGAGGCGCTGCGGCTGAAGGAAGCCGGCAAGGCCGAGGAGGTGATCGTCGTCTCGATCGGTCCGGCCAAGGCCGAAGAGACGCTGCGCACAGCACTCGCCATGGGTGCCGACCGCGCCATCCTGGTGGAGACTGACGATGCCGTCGAGCCGCTCACTGTGGCCAAGATCCTCAAGGGCGTCGTCGACGCCGAACAGCCGGGCCTGATTATAACAGGCAAGCAGGCGATCGATGACGACAGCAACCAGACCGGCCAGATGCTGGCGGCGCTGCTCGGCACGGCGCAGGCGACCTTCGCCTCGAAGATCGAGATCGAAGTTGCTGGCCCTGGGGGCAAGGCCCAGGTGACGCGCGAGGTCGATGGCGGCCTGCAGACGATCGAGGTCAAGCTGCCGGCCGTGGTCACATCAGATCTGCGCTTGAACGAGCCGCGCTACGCCTCGCTGCCGAACATCATGAAGGCGAAGAAGAAGCCGCTCGACAAGAAGAGCCCTGCCGACTTCGGCGTCTCCACCGCGCCGCGTCTGAAGGTGCTGAAGACCGAGGAGCCGTCCGGCCGCAAGGCGGGCGTCAAGGTCAAGTCGGTCGCCGAGCTGGTCGAGAAGCTTAAAGTCGAAGCTGGCGTCCTCTAGGTTCGAGAAAGGGAGATATATCCATGGCCATTCTTCTTCTGGCTGATCACGACGGCAACCACCTTTCCGACCAGACCGCCAAGGCGCTGACGGCGGCGACACAGATCGCCAAGGAACAGAGAAAGGAACAGGGAAGCGACGTCACCGTGCTTGTCGCCGGCGCCGGCGCCAAGGCTGCGGCCGAACAGGCTGCCAAGCTGTCGGGCGTCTCCAAGGTGCTGGTTGCCGAGGACGCAAGCCTTGCCAACAATCTGGCCGAGCCGCTGGCCGCCCTGATCGTCGAGCTTTCCGGTGCCTATGACACGATCATCGCCGCCGCCACCTCGACCGGCAAGAACGTCATGCCGCGCGTTGCAGCCCTGCTCGATGTCGCGCAGGTCTCCGAGATCATCGAGGTGGTTTCGGCTGACACCTTCAAGCGGCCGATCTATGCCGGCAACGCCATCCAGACGGTGCAGGCGACCGACGCCAGACGAGTCATCACCGTGCGCACCGCCTCGTTCTCCCAGGCCGTTCCCCAAGGCCTAACTGCTGCCGTCGAGGAAATCTCGACGGCAGCTCTTTCTTCATCGCCATTGTCGACCTTCGTCAGGGACGCACTGTCGGCCTCCGATCGTCCGGAACTGACGTCTGCGAAGATCATCATCTCCGGTGGTCGTGCCCTCGGCTCGGCCGAGAAGTTCAGGGAAGTCATCCTGCCGGTCGCCGACAGGCTCGGTGCTGCCGTCGGCGCCTCGCGCGCTGCCGTCGATGCCGGCTATGCCCCGAACGACTGGCAGGTCGGCCAGACCGGCAAGGTCGTCGCCCCTGATCTCTACATTGCCTGCGGCATATCAGGTGCCATCCAGCACCTTGCCGGCATGAAGGATTCGAAGGTCATCGTCGCCATCAACAAGGACGAGGAAGCCCCGATCTTCCAGGTCGCCGACTACGGCCTCGTCGCCGATCTCTTCGACGTCCTGCCGGAACTGGGACAGTCCGTCTAACCCAGCGTTAATGCGACTTGTCGATCGGGTGCGGCTGGGGAAAATCACCGGTTTAGGATTTGGAATGGCTTTGGCTCAGCTGCGGCGGAAATATAGAGCGGGTGGGACGGGTACCCGCCCGCCGTGACCTCAAGCGCGTAGAGCTTCGATGTTGCAAGCATTCGACAAACGCCGGAGGCTCGATCAAGGTAGGCGCCATGCCTTCCCCAACCGCAGACGATGCGCTCGCAGCTTTCGGGCATTTTGCGCAAGTAGCGATCGTTTTCCGGCCCAACGGGGTCTGCGCATTCGTAGATCAGTCTTGGCTTGGGCGATCTGAGAGCAAAGAGATTTCCGATAACAAGACCACCGAAACCCCATGATCTTGCAAAGGCGATACATCTGCGAAGCGTCGGATCGACGCTGTGGGCGTCGGCGGTGGACGGATTGAGCATCAGGAAGCCAACGGCTTCCTTCCGAGGGTCCCACTGCCGCTCCAGCCGGTATCGGTAGCAGCCACATTCTGAAAACAGTGCAGACGAGCTGGTGAAGTCGCTCATTCGCCTTTCCGTCATCTGCCAATCCCGATGCGTTGCCAGACTGGGCGCACCCACTGCTTCAGACGTCCTCCCAGGGGAAAGAGTCCAGCCGCTCCACCCCACGGGATGTGACAAGCACTTGAGTTTCCAGCTTTATGCTCTCCGAACCTGCCTCCGCGATCAGACTTTCGACGTTGAGAACCATGTTCTCTTCAATGAAACCGCCGAAGTTCGGGTCGAAATCGGGGTGCAGCAGGATGCCGGGCCATTCGTCGGCCATTCCTGTCCCATGCACTGCCAGAGTATAGCGATAAGGCTGGTACTTTTCAGGAATTCGCCAGCTCTTTTCGTTGAATTCGACGAATGTCATGCCGGGACGAATGATCGACAGGTTGTGCTCGATCTGGTCCAGTGCTGCGGAATAAAGCTCCCTTTGCCTGTCATTCATTGCCACATGGCCGCAGGTCCATGAGCGCGAGAGGTCGGCGCAATATCCGTATGGTCCGATCATGTCGGTATCGAAAGAGATCATCTCGCCGCGCTTTGTCACGTAGTCGGAACACTCCTGGTACCAGGGATTGGTCCGTGGGCCGGCGGTCAACAGCTTCGTCTCGAGCCACTCGCCGCCGCTTCGGGCGTTTTCAAAGTGTAGCTCCGCCCAGATTTCCCGCTCGGTTCGTCCGGGCTGGGACATCTCGTACATGCGCGCCATGCCGGCTTCACACACCCGGATCGTCCAGCGCATCAGTTCGATTTCTTCGGGGCTTTTGATCGAGCGCGCTCGTTCGGCCAGTTCCTGGCCGTCGAGCAACTGAAAGCCGCGCTTTCGAAGCTCGGATGCCGGCGCTGGTTCCAGCCTGTCGACCGCGAGCCTCTTGTTGCGACCGCCGGACGTCAGGATATCTGCGATCTCGTCGGCCCAGTCCTGCATCCTTTGCTCGACCAGATTGCCTGACGTGAAGAACAGGAAGGATTTCGACGTCCGGATTTCATCGATACCGGGAAGTCCGTCATTGACGTGCTCCGCGCCCTCGAATTCGAACATGATTGCGGGGCCATCAGTCAGAATGAGCGCATATCGGGAGGGGTTATGCATCGTCCAGATGCTCATGTTCGATGAATCGAACGCATAACGGATGTTGACGGGATCGTATAAGAGTAGCGCCGAACAATCCCATTCCCGCATTTTCGATCGAAGGCGGTTCAGACGATATCGCCGCGCGGTATCGAGCGTCTGTAGGGGGATCGGACTGATGAGCGGCCTGTCGGCTCCTGCCGGATTGAGATAGGCCTGCTTGCGTTCGTCCTTGAATACCGAGGAGCCGTCGTCGGAAATGCTGTCGCTAAGCAGCATGGTCGATCCCTAATTGTTGTCGAAGGATAGTGTGCCGGCCTGTGCCGGCCCTAGCGGTCAATCACCAAGTCGCTGAGAGGCTTGGAGCAGCAAGGCAGGAATAATCCGGCGTCGATCTCTCTTTGCCTTATGCCGCCATTGTGGTTCATATCCACCGCGCCGGAAACCAGCTTCGACTTGCAGGTACCACAGACGCCGTTGGAGCAGGATGACGGCAGCCGCACGCCCGATTTCTTGGCGCAGGAAAGCACCGTTTGCTCGTCTGCGACCTCTATCTTTTTCGATTGTTTGGCGAACTCGACCTGGAAAACCTTGCTTGGCATCGTGGCCTCGCCGATGGCCGCCGGTTCCTCGATCATGGCGGCATCGAAGCTCTCTTCGATGTAGCTCCCCTGAGGCACGCCGAGTTGTGCGGTGATCGAGCGTGCCGCGGCCATGAAAGGTGCTGGACCGCAGCACATTACGGTTCTTTCCACGATATCCGGCACGGCGAGCTTCAGGAATTCGGGCGAGATGCGCCCCGTCAGCCCCGGCCAGGATGGCTCTCCATCGACGCTTTCGGGTAGAAACTGCAGGCGAAGACCCTTCATTCGTGCCGCAAGACAGCTCAACTCATTGCGAAAGATCAGGTCGACCGGCGAGCGGGCGGCATGAAGAAAGACGATGTCGGCAGGCTCGCAGCGATCCGCCAGACCGCGCAGAATGGACATCACGGGCGTAATGCCGGAGCCGCCGGAAAGAAGCAGAAGCTTCGGCGCGGCAACGCGCGGGCAGACGAAATAGCCGAGCGGGCCCTGAGCCTTCACGGTCATCCCGCTTTGCATGTTGTCATGAAGCCAGTTCGATATTCTTCCGTTCACGACGCGCTTCACCGTCACGGTGAAAGCGTTGGAGCGGTGCGGTGACGAGGAGATGCTGTAGCAGCGGGCCTCGGCGTCATCGCCAATCGGGAAGTCGAAGAGGAAGTATTGCCCGCCATCGAAGCTGAAGCGCTTGCCTTGCGGCGACGCAAAGGTGAAGCTCTTGACGTCGTGGGTTTCCTGATGGACGTCCAGGCACACCAATGTGTCGTCGTGCTCGGGATCCCATGTATCGCGCGAGACTGAGCCGTCCTGCTTCTGTGCGAAATCAATATCCATTTGCGCGCATCCGATCGATATACCAGCTTGCGAACTTGTCGAGGTTCGTCTCCGAGAATTGCGAGTAGGGGCCCGGCAGATAAGCAGGATCGAGCGCGCCGGCATGGGAGCGCGCCACCAGGTCAGCGTCCTGGTCGGTTGTTGCAATCCAGACGTCAGTGAGCTTGTCATGATCGTAATCGACGCCCTCGACTGCATCCTTGTGCACCAGCCACTTCGTCCGCACGAGCGTCTTGCCAGCGGACAGCGGGATCACGATGGCGATCACAGCATGATCGCCCATGAAGTGGTTCCAGGAGTTGTGACCCCAGAGATGGGTGTCCCCCAGGTCCTTCCGCGTCATCTGGCCGAGCAGCTTCGATGACGCGGCGGTGGCGTCATGGGTCTGGGACTCGCCTGCGCCTGCGATGATCAGCCTTTGCGTGCGGAAATTCGTGGCGCAGTCGGAGAGTTGCTCGACGGCGGCAGATGGGAAGCCATCCGCCTCCCATGCCCTCGTCCGCTCCTCATACAGCCGGAAATGCTCTTCAGCCTGCGCGCGATCCTCAGGGTTCAAGGTTTCCGGGTCGAAGCCGAAGTCGAGGTCGACGAAGGACACGCAGAGCTCGGGATGGTTTGCCGAACAGTGGTAGCACTCACGATTGTTCTCCATCGTCAGCTTCCAGTTGCCCTCCTCGATCACGTCAGTCTGATGCGCAACCCTCGCATTGCGGATATCGTAGGGAGCAAGGCGCTCGACCATCGTGCGTTCGAGGACGTCGATGTCCTCCGGTGGGGTGTCGGAAAGGCAGACATAGATGAGCCCGCCGATCGACTTGAAGGTCACAGGCTTCAGTCCGTGACAGTCCTTGTCGAAGTCCCTGCCCATGTGGGGAGCATAGCTGAGCTCTCCCGTAAGCTCGTAGGTCCAGGTGTGATAGGGGCAGACCAGCTTTGAAACGATCGTCTTTCCTGCGTCCAACAGGCGCGAGCCGCGGTGGCGACAGACGTTGTGCAGCACCCGAATGTCGCCGTCGTCATCTCGCAGAAGGATGAGGCTCGTCTTGCCGATGTCTATGACAGTGGCGTCGCCAGCTTCCGGGACGTCGCAGTCGAGACCGATGCAGATCCAGTGTTTGTGGAAGAAAACGTCGATGTCCGCTTCGAAGACGTCTTCACGCGTATAGAGGCCGGCGGGCAGCGAGTGCCCGTTCGTGCGAGCGTCGAGAAGGGCGGAGATGGAAGAGGGAAGTTTGTTTAGCATGAGAGCCCCTTATGCTTGCCTTCATGCAGACTGCTCTTGCTCTCAAGGCTCTTCAACGGCATTAATTCTCACGTTCGCATAATGAATGGTAATGTGACGGGGCGTGAAATGCAGTTTCGCAGGCGCTTGCCGTCGATGACGGCGCTGATCATGCTGGAAGCGGTCCTTCGCCGAAAGAGTTTTACCCTTGCGGCAGGCGAGCTCGGGGTTACCCAGGCGGCCGTCAGCAGGCAAATCGCGCTGCTGGAAGAAGAGCTTGGGCAGCCGATGTTCGTGCGCAAGCACCGCGCGATCGAGCCGACTGCCGCCTGCCTCGTGCTGGGTGCGTCGCTCGCGCAGAGCTTCTCGAACATTTCCGATGCGATCGAGGCCATCAAGGGGGCGGCCCAGGATGTCGTCACCATCGGCGCGACAGTGGCCTTCTCGTCTTTCTGGCTGCTTCCGCGGCTCGCCGATTTTCGCGCTCAGAATCCGGGCATTCAGATCCGCGTCATCTCCCAGGATGCGAAAATCGATCTGGACAGCGGTGCCGTCGATCTTGCCATCCGTTTCGGGCTGCCACCCTTCAACGACGCAACGGTGATCGCCTCGCGCGGCGACGTCATAATGCTCGTCTGCTCGCCGGACTACCTCGACCGGCGTGGCGACGGCCCATTGGCCGCGACTGACGAGTTCATCGAGACCGATGCTGAAGACCGATCCTGGCTGTCGTGGGGCCAATGGCTCGCCGAACTTGGCGTGCACTTCGAGGTGAAGCCGTCTCTGCGCTTCAGTCACTACACGGAGACGATCTTCGCTGCGCGCGCTGGTCAGGGGGTTGCGCTTGGCTGGGGCACCCTTGTTCAGACATTCCTCGATGACGGCACCTTGGTGGCGCTCGATGAGACGAGACTGTCCCCGGAAGGCCGGTACAATGTCCTGCTGCCATTGAAATCCAGAAGGACGGTGGCGATCGACCGGGCCTCGTCGTGGCTTACCGCTGCGCTTCACAAGTGATTGTGCTGCTGTCCTGAGCGACAATGGCCATTGGCTCCAGTCGTGCAAGAAATCTGACTCCCAGCCATTTCTTGCGCAGCCAAGCGCGCCGGCCGGGCACCTGAGAGCACGTTTGAAGCCATCCCGAAACTGTCGTTGATATCTAGCGTCCGAGCTTCCTTGAGCAGATCCAGGAAGAGGAAATTTGACGTGCGGCTTGACTGTCTATCATATGTCTACATAATGTCTTCCAAAAGGAGATCCAATGATTGACGGCATGATCACCGACCCTCCGAACATCGACCGCAAGGCCAGCCTCGGTCTTGCGCTGCGACAACGGATCCTGACCATGGAGCTTGCTCCGGGCGCGGTCCTGGACGAGGTGGCGCTCAGCGAGGAGTTCGGCCTGTCGCGCCCGCCGGTGCGAGAACTGATGCGCCAGATGGCCGGCGAAGGCTACATCGAGTTGGAGGCCAACCGGGCTGCGCGGGTCAGCTCGATGAGCTACCAATCCCTGCGGGATTTCTTTCTTCTGGCGCCGATGATCTACATCACGGCAAACAAGCTTGCCGCCGAGAACCGGACCCGGGCGGAACTCGACGCTCTCAGGCAGATCCAGCAATCCTTCCAGAAGGCGATCGATGCCAACGATGTGGACGGTCGCGTGTTCTACAACGATCAGTTTCATCGCCAGCTCGGCGAAATGGCTCACAACGTCTATCTCGTTCCGAGCCTCCGCAGGCTTCAGATCGACCACGCCCGGATCGGGAAGATCTTCTACACGCATCCAAATACGCCGCGTATGCAGGAGGAGCTCGAACTTGCTTCCAGGCAGCACGAGGAAATGATCGAAGCCGTCGAACGGCGCGACGTCGACGCTGCGGGTGAGCTTGCGCGCCTGCATCTCGAACTCTCTCGCAGAAACATGGCGATGTATGCCACCCCGGAGGGTATCGAGGCGCCGACGCTCTAGAGGCCGACATCGCGACCTCATCGGCGCGCTTGCCGGGGGATAAGATTCTGATCATGCGGCGCGCGACATTCGATGTTCGCGCGGCCGAACAATGCGGCTGCTCACGGCAATCTTGCACGAGCTTCCGACAGGTTACCTCAGGAGGATCAAACGAATGTCTGAGTTCCAGTTTCCAGGCCTCAATCTCGCGATTACCACGCCTTTCGACGACGCGGGGCGGATCGACTACATCAGTCTGGAGCGCAACATTGAGCGATATCTGGCGGCTGGCGTTCGCAGCTTCCTCCTCAGTTCGGGAACAGGCATGCACGTCTATCTTTCCAAGGAGGAATCCGAGGGGCTGATCAGACGTGGGGCGCGGATCGTGAATGGTCGGGCCAAGATCATCGCCCAAACCTCTGCGCTTCTCGTTGAAGAGGCCGTGGAGCGCACAGCGCGCGCCCGCGATGCCGGCGCCGAAGGCGTGATGGTTCTTCCGCCGTTCTTCGAAGGGCCGACCGACGACGAGGGCATCGTCGACTTCTACGCCGAGGTTGCCGGGGTTGGCCTTCCGGTGATCGGTTACAACGTTCCGCAGGCTGTCGGTGTCGCGATCACGCCGGAGCTATTGCTCAAGTTAAGCGAAATTCCCGGCTTTTGCGCCGTCAAGGATAGCGGTGGCGATCTCGGCAAGCAGGCGGAACTCATTCGCACCGGCAAGTTCGTCATGAATGGCGCCGACAATCTCGTTCCCTACGCGCTTTATGCCGGCTGCCACGGTCTGATCTGGGGAGGCGCGAACTTTGCGCCCAGAACATGCCTCGCGATCGTCGATGCCGCCGCCAGGGGGAACTGGGCTGAGACCCGTGAGCTCTGGAAGCTGCTCGAGCCGATGATGGCCCTTCTTTCGAAGGGCGACTACGTTCAAACGGTCTATGCTGCCGCGCATCTGGCCGGCTACGGTGCGGGGTCTCCGAGAAAGCCCCTGCGCGCGCTTTCTTCCGATCGCATTCCGGCGCTGCGACAGTCGATCGAAACGCTCATCGAGCGGGAGGCGATTTGACGTGCCGCGCACTTCCAACGAGGTCTTCGTCGCATCCAGGCTTCCGAAGCGCGCGGGTGTTTCAGGCTGGGTGGCGACGCTCCCGTCGCGAAGGCCGCATCCAGCGCTGCATGGTTCGTCTACCGCTGATGTCGCGATAATCGGCGCCGGCTTTGCCGGCCTTTCCGCGGCCCGGCGGATTTCGCGCCTCGACCCCGCCGTGCGTGTTGCGATCCTGGAAGCAGGGATCGTCGGTGAGGGGCCCGCAGGTGCGAATTCGGGCTTCATCATCGACCTTCCGCACGAGGTTTCTGCCGACGATTTCAATGGAGAATCCGAGGACAGGTTCAGCCAGTCCGTCCTGATACAGCGCTCGGCGATTGCCTTGGCCACGGAAATGGCCGTCGAATATGGCTGGGGCAGCGACATTTTCGACCCGTGCGGGCGATATAGTGTTGCGATCAGTCCCGAAGGCGACAAGCACCTCACGGATTACGCAGCGCGTCTTTCCAAGATGGGCGAGGATCACCGATTGCTGAGTGCCGGCGACATTGCGGCCGTGACCGGATCGTCCGCCTACACGTCCGGTCTCTTTATGCCCGGTACGGTTATTGTTCAACCGGCCGCCTATATTCGCGCTGTTGCCGACGGCTTGAACGAGCCGATCAGACTTTACGAGCAGACGCCGGCGCTTTCGTTCGAGCGTTTCGGGAACGGCTGGCTCATCAAGACGCCGCAGGGCTCGGTACAGGCGGAAAAGATCATTCTGGCAAACAACGGTCACGCGGAAAGCTTCGGCTTCTTCCGGGGGCAGCTTTTGCATGTCTTCACATACGCCTCGCTTACCGAAGAGTTCGATCCCTCTCGCCTTGGCGGAGAACGGAAATGGGCGGCAACGCCAGCTCTGCCGATGGGAACCACCGTTCGCCGTATCAACACGACAGGCGGTGACCGGATCCTGATCCGCTCGCGTTACAGCTACAATCCGGGCATCAAGGTGAATGACGCCGCGATAGTGCGGGCCGGGTACCTGCATGACGGGAAGTTTGTTCAGCGCTTCCCCAGCCTACATGGTGTGGGAATGCAGTATCGCTGGGCGGGCGCCATGGCTCTGACACGCAATCATGTCCCGGCCTTTGGCGAAATCGCGCGCAACGTGTTTGCCGCATGCGGCTGCAATGGCCTTGGGGCCTCGAACTCGACGGCATCGGGAATTGCTGCCGCCGAACTCGCTCTGGGTCACGAGTCCGAACTTGGCCGGGTCTACGCCAGACTGGCCGCGCCGACGGCACTGCCGCCGCAGCCGCTCACAACGATCGGCGCTAAGCTCCATCTTGCATATCGCGAATGGCGTGCCGGGGCAGAGTGATCGCCGGGTCCGTCCTAAGGGTTTTCTTAGTACTCTAAAGCGCTAAGCCATCGGCCTCGTCGGAGAAAGCCGCGCTGGAGCTGGGTGCGCAACACCGCTTGTGGCCCTCGATCATTCGCTCTTGGACGACGAGAGTCCCAGCCGGTCGGCATCGTTGATCTGTGCCTCTCCCCGCCGTTCCAAGGCCAATATTGGACATCTCGCTCCCGTTCTTGCGAGTGATGAAATAGAAAAATACGAAGGTATATCAAATACATATAGACACGCTCTTTTTAAATTGTATTTCCATGGAACTTTTATTGTGTACTCAAAGTACACAATTTATTGACAGCATATTAGATGCGTGCCATGTTTTAGCCATAGCCCAACCAACGGCGTGGAGTGACGCATGGCGAAGACCGTGAAGAGCAACCTGTACGAGGACTTGAAACGTCAGATCCTGACGATGGAGCTCGATCCAGACGCCGATCTCGACGAAGCCAGCCTGAGCGAACGCTATGGCCTTTCCCGGACGCCGGTGCGTGACATCTTCCGGCGGCTGGCAGGCGAGGGCTATGTCGATATCCGGGAGAACCGCGGCGCGCGCGTCATTCCGATGAACCACGCCACGCTCAGAAACTTCTTCCTGGTTGCGCCGATGATCTATGCGGCCATCGGGCGTCTGGCAGTGCAGAACTTCAAGTCACAGCAGCTGGCAGACTTGAAGCGGACGCAGGATCGCTTCCGCAAGGCGAGCGCGAACGGCGATGCGCTGGACATGGTCCTCGAGAACAATCGTTTCCACGAGATCTTCGGTGAGATGTCGGCAAACGTATACTTGCAGCCAAGCCTCGGCCGTCTGCTCATCGACCACGCCCGAATTGGCCACACCTTCTTCCGACCGAAGAACGAAGACATGAAGCGCAGGCTTCAGCTGGCGGTCGAACACCATGATGCATTCATCGAAGCGCTTTCGGCGCACGACGAAGATGCCGTCGTCGATCTCGTCTTCGAGCACTGGGAATTGTCCCGCGAGAACATGGAGATGTTCATCGCGCCGCAGGGGCTCAAGGCGGACGTCCTGATCGGCAGTCCCGCCGCCAAAACATTGGAGAAGTCACAGTGAAGTTCGAGGGGATCTATACCCCGGCCATCACGCCGCTCGATGCAAGCGGACAGATTGACCGGAAGGCTTTCGCGGCGGTGCTGGAGTCTCTGATCGAGGCCGGGGTTCATGGGATTATCGTCGGCGGATCGACCGGCGAGTACTACGCCCAGACAAGCCAGGAGCGCTTCGACCTGGCGTCCCATGCGAAGGACGTCATCGCAAACCGCTTGCCGCTCATCATCGGAACGGGCGCGACCAGGACTGAGGATTCGGTCGAATACGCGAAGGCCGCCAAGGAAATCGGCGCCGATGCGATCCTCGTTTCCACGCCTCCCTATGCGCTCCCGACCGAGCGGGAAAATGCGGTTCACGCGCTCACCATCGACCGTGCGGCCAATCTGCCGATCATGCTCTACAACTACCCGGCTCGCATGGGTGTGGTGATGGGCGAGGAGTATTTCTCGCGCGTCGGCAAGTCGAGGAATGTCGTCGCCATCAAGGAAAGTTCCGGCGACATGAGCAACCTGCATCTGCTCGCCAGGAAGTTCCCGCATATCGCGCTTTCCTGTGGCTGGGACGATCAGGCGCTGGAGTTCTTCGCATGGGGCGCAAGAAGCTGGGTTTGCGCGGGATCGAATTTCCTGCCGAAAGAGCATGTCGCTCTCTATGAGGCCTGTGTGGTCGAGAGGAATTTCGACAAGGGCCGCGCCATCATGGCCGCGATGTTGCCGCTGATGGACTTCCTCGAATGCGGCAAGTTCGTCCAGTCGATCAAGCACGGCTGCGAGATCATCGGCCTTGGGGCCGGTTCGGTGCGCGCGCCGCTTCGCCCGCTCAATTCGGAAGAAAAGCGAACACTCCAGACCGTCGTTGCCACCTTGAAGCGCACGGTCGGCCAGATCACGTCGGGAGCCAATTGTCATGCATGAACCATTGACCGCCACCGAATACAGGGCGATCGCAGCCGACATACAGTTTCCGACGAACGCGTTCATTGACGGCGCATTCCGTCCGGCACGCTCTGGCAAGACTTTCAAGTCCACCAATCCCGCGACCGGCGAGACCCTTGCCATAGTTGCAGCCTGTGACAGCATGGACGTCGATTATGCCGTACTCAAGGCGAGGGAGGCGTTCGATGATGGCCGCTGGCGGCTGCGCTCGCCATCCGAGCGCAAAGGCGTGCTCTTGCAGCTTGCCAAACTGATTGAGCGCAATCGTCACGAGCTTGCCGTGATGGAAAGCCTCGATAGCGGCAAGCCGATCCGCGAGTGCCAGACAGTCGACGTGCCCGATACCATTCATACGCTGCGCTGGCACGCCGAGCTGGTGGACAAGCTCTACGACAACACGGCGCCCGTCGGATCGAATGCGCTGACAATGATCGTGCGCGAGCCTGTCGGCGTCGTCGGCTGCGTTCTGCCCTGGAACTTTCCCCTCCTTATGCTTGCATGGAAGATCGGCCCCGCTCTCGCTGCGGGATGCTCCGTCGTCGTCAAACCCGCTGAGGACACGACGCTGACGACGCTTCGCATCGCCGAGCTTGCTCATGAGGCGGGCATCCCTGCCGGCGTCTTCAACGTCGTCACCGGAAGCGGCAAGGATGTCGGCGAGCCGCTCGGCATGCACATGGACGTCGATATGATCGCCTTTACGGGTTCGACGCCGACGGGACGTCGCTTCCTGCGCTATGCGGCGGACTCTAATCTGAAGCGCGTGGTGCTTGAATGCGGCGGGAAGAATCCGGCAGTCGTTCTCAACGACGCTGAAGATTTCGACCTTGTCGCCGAGCAGGTCGTCAATGGCGCCTTCTGGAACATGGGCGAGAATTGCTCGGCCACATCGCGGCTGATCGTGCATGAAAGCGTCAAGGACGAGCTTCTCAACCGGATCGGCGCTTACATGCGTGAGTGGAAGACCGGCGACCCACTCGACCCGGAAAACCGCATCGGTGCCCTCGTCAACAAGGCTCATTTCGAAAAGGTCGCTTCCTTCCTCGACGATGCGAAGAAGGAAAAGCTTTCTGTCGCGCACGGCGGCAAGACGCGCGACGGCATCTTCGTCGAGCCAACGGTGGTCGAAGGGGTTACCCCGTCCAGCCGGCTTTTCAAGGAGGAGATTTTCGGGCCGGTTCTCTCGGTCACGACCTTCAATTCCATCGCCGAGGCGATCGCCCTCGCCAACGATACGAATTATGGTCTGACGGCTTCGATCTATACCGGAAGTCTCAAGAACGCGATCAAGCTCTCACGCGAAATCCGCGCAGGCGTTGTGACAGTCAACTGCTTTGGAGAGGGGGATGCGACGACGCCGTTCGGCGGCTACAAGGAGTCCGGCTTCGGCGGTCGCGACAAGTCCATCTTCGCCCACGACAATTATTGTGAGCTGAAGACGATCTGGATCGACGTTTCCGATCGCTCGGTCGACGAGACGATCCGATGACGAAGACTGTGGTCAGACGGCTTCCTGCTGAATCCGGTGTCTCTGGCTGGGAGGCGATCAGCAACCGCATTGCCCCCATGCGGACGCTCGAAGGCAGCGTGACGGCCGACTGGCTCATCGTCGGCGCGGGGTTTGCGGGATTGTCTGCGGCGCGACGACTTTCGCAAATCCGACCGCACGACAAGATCGTCGTCATGGAAGCCGGCGAGGTGGCAAAGAGCACGGCAGGCCGAAATTCCGGTTACATGATCGATGTTCCGCACAACCTCTCGGCGGGCGAATATTCCGGCGCCAGCGAGGCGGCAACGACGCTTGAGATGGCGCAAAACCGCTTTGCGATCGATTTCGCAAAAAGTGCTGCGGACGAATACGGGATGTCCCGGGAAACATTCGACCCGTCGGGCAAGATCAATGCCGCTGCAACGGCGAGGGGAATGAGGCTGAACGTCAGCTATGGCGAGTCGCTCCGGCGCATCGGCGAAAAGCACATGTTTCTCGATCGATCCCAAATGCGCGAGCTCACAGGCTCGGACTACTACCTTGGCGGCCTCTACACGCCCGGCGCGGTCATGATCCAGCCAGCTGACTACGTCCGCGGCTTTGCGGCCGGGGTCGGGCAACGTGTGACGATCTTCGAGCGCTCGCCTGTGACGGAACTCCGGCGTGAGGGAGGAACCTGGACCGCCAAATCGACAAACGGGACAGTCACAGCGCCGAAGGTCATCCTGGGCGTCAACGGACATATCGAGGACTTTGGCCATTTTCGCGGACGGCTGATCCATATATTTGCCTACGCCTCGATGACGGCTCCGTTTGCCGCGGACGATGCTCCGCACGCAGCTTCCGGACAAGACCGGTGGGCCTTGCTCCCGGCCGATGCCATGGGGGCGACGGTTCGCAAGATCACATCGAACGGCCTTTCGCGGATCGTGCTTCGGACGAGATACACCTATGACAGAACGATCACCGTCACCGACAAGCGGCTGGCCAAGCTCGCGGCCGCTCATCGTCGTTCGCTGGATGCGCGCTTTCCGAAATTGACCGATTTGCCGTTCCAATACAGTTGGGCCGGACGTCTCTGCCTCAGTCGCAATCATGTGCCGGCCTTCGGCGAAATCGACGACGGGTTGTTCTCGGCCTGCTGCGAAAATGGCCTCGGGACAGTGAAGAGCACGCTTGCCGGCGTGCTGGCTGCCGAGCTGGCGACAGGAACCGGCTCGGAACAACTCGACAAATACATGGATCATGCGGCGCCCACGAGACTGCCGCCCGAGCCGCTGGCATGGCTGGGGATCAATTCTGTGATCCGGTTGCAGGAATTGCGTGCAGGCCGCGAGGGATGATCCCTCGCCGCGCAATGTGAAGACTGAGCTACCCGCACGTCTTCAATGAAAATGGGAACAAAGAACTAGGAGTAAGAACAATGAAGGCTTTGTGGAAAGCGCTCTGCGCGGCTGCGATGGTCGGGATCAGCATTCTTCCTGCCCGGGCGGAAGAAAAGACGATCACCATGGGCACGATGTCATGGGAAGACCTGACGCCGATCACCGGTATCACCAAGAAGGTTCTCGAAGACGCTGGCTATACCGTCAAGGTGACCGAATTCTCCGAATGGGGCATCGCCTATGCTGCTCTTGCCAAGGGCGACATCCAGGTTCTCACCTCGCAGACGGACTATGTCGCTCAGGACTACTGGAACAAGAACAAGAGCCGTCTGGAGAAGATCTCACCGGTTTCGCACGGCCTCTACCAGGGCATCGCCGTCCCGAAATACGTTCCGATCGACTCTCTGGAACAGCTCAATGAGAACGCCGACAAGTTTGGCGGCAAGATCATCGGCATCGAGCCGGGCGCCGGCCTGATGCGGGACTCCTCCAACGCCGTCAAGGACTACGATATCAAGTTGCAGCTTGTCGAAGGCAGCACGGCTGCAATGACGGCGGCGCTCAAGTCGGCCTATGACCGCAAGGAGTGGATCGCCGTCACGATCTGGGAGCCGTCATGGATGGTCCAGAAATACGAGGTGAAGTACCTCAAGGATCCGAAGGGCGTCTTCCCACCGCCGCAGAGCTACTACTGGATCGGTCAGAAAGGCTTTTCCGAAGAGAACCCTCACGCCCGTGAGGTCATGGCAAGCGTCTACGTTCCGATCGCCGACATCACCGCCATCAACGGCGAGGTCAAGGACGGCAAGACAATGGATCAGGCCGTCGAGGGCTGGATCGCAGCGCACGCTGACCTGATCAAGCGCTGGGAAAACATCAAGAAGAACTAGTTGCGCAGGGCCGTCCGATCCGGTCGGACGGCCCTTGAAGCCCAACGACAAGAGCCAGCACCAATTGGCTCAAGGGGATCGCTATGAAAGCCGCAAATGCCGATACCAATGAAGTCCTGATTGACTGCCAATCCCTCTGGAAGGTCTTTGGAGACAAGTCCGCCGCCGCCATGAAATCGATCACCGAGCGCGGACTTGGCAAGAAGGACGTGCTGAAGGAGTTCAACTGCGTCGTCGGCGTTTCCAACGCCAGCCTGCAGGTTCGGCGCGGCGAGATCTTCTGCATCATGGGCCTGTCCGGCAGCGGAAAGTCGACGCTCATCCGATTGCTCAACAAGCTGATCACGCCAAGCGCCGGAAAGGTGTTCGTAAAGGGCAAGGATATTGCCGCCTTGTCTCCGGGCGACCTCCGGCAGATGCGCGCCAAGAACATCGGCATGGTATTTCAAAGCGTTGCGCTGCTCCCGCACCGTACGGTGCTCGAAAATGCGGCCTTTGGGCTGGAAGTTCAGGGTATCTCCAAGCCCGAACGCAACAAGACCGCCAAGGCTGCGCTGGAGACGGTCGGCCTGGCAGACTGGGTCGATCGTTACCCGAAGGAATTGTCTGGCGGCATGCAGCAACGCGTCGGCCTTGCCCGCGCGCTTGCCTCCGATCCGGAAATCATCCTCATGGACGAGCCTTTCAGCGCGCTTGATCCGCTGATCCGTCGTCAGCTTCAGGACGAGTTTCGCCAACTCACAAAATCGCTCGGCAAGTCCGCCGTCTTCATCACCCATGACCTCGACGAAGCGATCCGCATCGGCGATCGCATCGCCATCATGAAGGATGGCGTCATTATCCAGACGGGTACCGCCGAGGAGATCATTCTCAATCCGGCGGATGACTATGTCGCCGAGTTCGTCGCAGGCATATCGCGACTTCATCTGATCAAGGCGCACTCGGTGATGCACAGCGTCAGCGAGTTTCAGCGCAGCGAGCCACACAACGACATCTCATCGCTGGTGCGAACCACGCCGGACGCCGACATCGACGAACTGATCACGTTGACCATGCAGACAGACCGCGACGCTATCGCCGTCGTCGACAACGATCAGGTTGTCGGCGTCGTCACGCCGCGCAGCCTCCTCATGGGCGTCAAGGGCACCTCCAACAGCGATCGCGTGGCCGCCTGATCGCAGAACGGGAGCTGAGTGACATGGACATATCAAGCTTCACAGACATCTTCGACGAATGGACAGACACCGCGCTCGAGTGGGTAAGCGAAAACGGAGAATCCCTCTTCGACTACGTCAGGTGGGTTCTTGAGGGCCTCTACGATGGGATCCTCTGGTTGCTGCAGCTTCCGCCATTCTACATCGTCGCAATCGTGGTGGCGCTGGTGGGCTGGCGGCTGGTGAACGCCTGGTTTGCGATACTCAGTGGCGTTGCGCTCTTCCTGTGCTTTTCCATGGGGCTCTGGTCCGAAACGATGAGCACCCTGGCACTGGTTCTGACGGCGACGGTGATTGCGCTCGCGGTCGGCATCCCTGTCGGGATACTGGCAGGCTTCTTTACGGCACTCGACCGGTTCATGGAACCGGGCCTGGACCTGATCCAGACGCTTCCGCCGTACATTTATCTCCTGCCTGCCATCGCACTCTTGGGCTACGGCCCCGCGACAGCGCTTATCGCTACCATCGTGGTTGCCATGCCGCCTGCAATCCGGCTGACCTCGCTTGGTATCCGCATGACGCCAAGGGAGTTCATCGAGCTTGGTGAGGCAAGCGGAATGCGCCCGAGCCAGATGTTTTTCAAGATCCGCCTGCCATTTGCTCTTCCCAGCATCATGGCTGGCATCAACCAGAGCCTGATGATGGCATTCGGCATGGTCGTCATCGCCGGCATCGTCGGGTCCGGCGGCCTTGGCGAAACGATCTACGGCGCAATCCGGACGCTCGACATTGCGACATCCATCAACGGGGCGATCGCCATCGTCGTTCTGACCATGGTCATCGACCGCATGACCCAAAGTGCGGGCCGGCTTGGCGCAGGGAGGCATTCATGAACCCTTCGATACTCAAGTTTTCGCCAGGGGCTTTCCTCGCTCCGGCGGTCGACTGGCTGAACACGAACCTGCACCCCTTGTTCGCTGCAATCAGCTATGTGGTGGAGGCAGTGTTGTCGGCAATCGAGGCAGCACTCCTGTTCGTCCCGCCTTTCGCCCTTATTGCGATTGTGGTCGTCGCGGCCTTCCTTGCGGTCAATCTTCGCGCGGCTATCCTTGCCGGCCTGTGCCTGGGGTTCTGCCTGATCGTGGGGCTTTGGACGGCATCGATGCAGACCGTCGCACTGGTGACGGTCGCTGTCTTGATCTCCGTGCTCATCGCGTTTCCGATTGGCGTCCTCTGCTCGCGCTACAAGACCCTCGAGGCCTTCGTGCGCCCAGTCCTCGATGTGATGCAAACCGTGCCGCCGTGGGTTTATCTCATCCCCGCTGTGATGATCTTCAGCCTTGGGAGGGTGCCGGCCATCATCGCAACGATCGTCTACGGTATTCCGCCGATGCTGCGATTGACGACTTTGGCATTCAACCAGGTGCCGCACGAATACGTCGAGCTTGGCAGCGCCATCGGAGCGCCCCCTCGTTCCGTGCTCTGGAAGATTGAGATTCCGCTCGCCAAGCAAACGCTCTTGGTCGGCCTCAACCAATGCATTCTTCTTTCCCTGGCCATGGTCGTTCTGGCGGGCCTGGTCGGGGCAGGTGGCCTTGGCGCCGAGGTGACGCGCGGTCTGACCCGCATGGAAATGGGACTGGGCTTGCGCGCGGGTCTCGCAATCGTAGCTGTTGCGCTCTTGCTCGATCGAGTGAGCCGTGGTCTTTTCGATCGCGACAGAGGACCTCGGGCGGCCTGACATGATGGAGATTGAGATGCGACCGGAAGGCTATCGGCAGGCAGGAGCCGTCGGCAAATCCGCCAGCCGACTGAAGGTTGGTTTTGTTCTTGCCCGGTCTTTCACGCTTTCGGCGTTCGCGCTCTTTGTCGATACGCTGCGGCTTGCCAGCGACGAGCATGATCGTTCCGGACGCGTGATGGCGGACTGGCAGGTGCTCGGAAGTACGAGGCATCTGATCGCCTCCAGCTGTGGTGTGCAGGTGGCCCCGACGTCTGATTTCGTGGACCCGGCGAGGTTCGATTACATTGTGGTCGTTGGTGGGCTTCTCACGGCGAAGGATCCGGTCGACCACGATACGATCAGGTTTCTCAAGCGTGCGGATGCCGCCAAAATCCCGTTGATCGGTCTCTGCACCGGATCGTTCATTCTTGCCGATGCGGGACTGATGACCACCCACGAGACCTGCGTGAGCTGGCTTCACTACAGGGAGTTTCGCGAGCGCTTTCCCGATCTCGCCGTGCGGTCGGATCGGATATTCAATCTGGATCGTCAACGCGGTTCCTGTGCCGGCGGCAGCAGTGCGGCCGATATCGCGGCAACCCTGGTGCGGCGGTACATCAGCCGGGAGGCTGAGAGAAATGCCTTGGAGGTCCTCCAGATCGAGAAGGCGCGTTCCGCCGGCGACATTCAGCCCCGGCGCCCGCTACACGACGACTACGAAGATAACCGCGTCAAGGCGGCAATGATCCTGATGGAGCAACATGTCGAGGGGGGCATGACCATTCCCAGGCTCGCGACGTCAGTTCGCCTGTCGCGGCGACAGCTCGAGAGACTGTTTTTGGAGAAGGCGGGGATGTCTCCCGCGAAAGCCTATACCCGCGTTCGAATGGAGAGGGCACGCGCGCTGCTTGTGCAATCGAAGGCCTCCCTGATCGAAATCGCGCTCGATGTCGGATACGAGAACGCCTCCCACTTCACCCGCACGTTCAAACGCATATTCGGCCAGACGCCAACGCAACTTCGGGCCTCTGCACTGGGGTTTCAATAGATGCGCAAGGTCGGAACAATCAGCGAGTTGTGGCGCTACCCAGTCAGTTCCACCGCAGGCGAACTGATCGAGCAATGCGAGGTCACGTCGACCGGTGTCGTCGGCGATCGTCGGCTTGCGCTCGTTGATGCAGCGACGGGTGTCGTTGCTCATCCTGAGCGCGACAAGCGATGGCAGAAAGCGATCTTCATCAGATCGAGGACCATCTCGGATGGCACCGTGGAAATCAAGTTACCGGGCCACGACTGGCTGTCCGTCGATGCGCCGGGGCTGACGGAAGCTCTCACGGGGTTCTTCGAGTTCGAGGCAACTGTAATGCCCTATGAACGCGCAAGGCCGGCGGATGATCGAACCATCTTCGCCATCGACCGGTATGACGTTTCGCCGCTTCACCTTCTCACAAGCGCGTCGGTCGACCATTTGAAGGCCATCCATCCCAACGGAGATCCCGACCGGCGCAGATTTCGCCCGAACATTTTTCTTGAAACCGAGCCGGATCTCTCCGGCTTCGCCGAATTGCAGTGGGTCGATGCACCTGTAAGTATAGGACATGTCCGCGCAACGGTGATTGCACCGACCAAACGATGCGGGTTTACGATCATCGCTCAGGACGGACTGGAGAACGATCCGGAAATCCTCCGAAATGTGATGAAGTTTGGTAACCGCAACATGGGCGTCTACTGCCGACCCAACGAGCCAGGGGTTGTCCGTGTTGGAGATGCCGTTTTCATTTCCGCATGACCGTCCGGCTGCATCCCTCAGCTTAAGGCTGTCATCCTCGTTGAACCTTTGGGCCGCCAGCGAAGGCCGACATGACCGACCAACACTGAACGTGAAACCAGCAGGATGGAAACTTCGCCTTGGCGGGTGAGTAGTTTTCAAGCTCGCACCCGTTTGCAGTCCTCGCCAGGCCGTGGCCAGCGCCACGTTCGCGTTGCAACGAGGCGCTGAGACCAGAGAAACATCAGCCAATTGCTACTGGCAGACGCGCAAGCTCTCCATATGCCATCCACCATCGTAGGCATTCGGCACCCGCCGGTCTTCGAACCAGCAACGCGGCGGTGGTGGAGGCGCCGGATCGATGTAGCGCGGCCCGCTGTTGTTTACGATCGCGCCACCGATCAACCCACCGATGACGCCGGCAGCCAGACCACCGGCAATCGCGGCGCCATTGTCGTGATGGTGATGGCGCCGCGGTGGAGGCGGCGGATTATCATAGTGTGGCCTTCGCCACTCCTGGGCAGCCGCAGGCGCGGCCATCGGCAACAGAGCGGCAACGCCGCAAGAGGCCATGACTGCCCAGGTAAGTATCGTTTTCATTGCAACTCCGATATCGGGTAGTGGATTTGAAAATAGCTTAAGGTGGCCGGATCACACGCCAGCGACCTTATCCTGGTTCTTGGTGTCAAAGTCGGCGGCATCATGGCGCGTCTCAACAAGAGCCTAAACGGGAGTAGCCAAATGTCGCCTGATGAGCCTTCAACCAGTCAAGCCTTCTTCGAACTCCTTGCGCAAAGCTTTCTGCGTGCTGTCGGCCGACCGCTTGTTGAGCCAGGGCAGGGAGCCGAATGGCTCTACTTCGACGCCCCATTTGTGGTTGTCGCCCACAATACCGAGCCGGATCCTCGGTTCATTTATGCAAATCGCACGGCACAGCGATGTTTCGGATACTCGTGGGAGGAGTTTACGAAATTGCCTTCTCGATTATCTGCTGAAGCTCCGGATCGACTGGAGCGCCAGGCGCTTCTCGATGAAGTCGCACGGCACGGATTTATCGCGAATTATCGTGGGCTTAGAGTTCGCAAGTCCGGCGCGCATTTTTGGATGGAGGACGGGCTCGTCTGGGAACTGCGGTCAGAAGCCGGAATGCGGCTGGGGCAGGCTGCCACGTTCTCCAGCTGGACGGAAGCGTAAGCTTATTGGGGAGCGCACCGGGACCAATGGCATGCCGGATTGCCTGGTCAGCGACTTGGAGTTCCACGGCAATCACCTGGTGTTTCCGTCGTTTGATGTCGGCATGAAACTCGCGAGACGACACTTACCCATTCGTCTCCTCGTGCCATTGCGATTGCGTCCCTGCTTCTTGCTTTACCAACCACGCCACGTCGAATTGCGCACGAGACGCCTTTGCAGAATCTACGGAAATGGAGTCGAGATCGAGGCGGTTGTGATCGGATCAGCAACGTGCCTGCCATAGGGGTTGATGGCGGCGAGGACGATTAGAAGGACTGCGGCAGACCAACCCTTCGAACAATGCGACTTTCATTGTGTAGCCCTTGGCGCGAACGCATCACAAATCGCGCAAGAGGCTTTGACACGCATGGGTCAAGAATCGGTGATGCGCGCAAGCTACATTTGCGAGAGATGGCGGCCTCGTCCGACTGCGGGGATACGCGCGTCAGCTCCATTCGCGTAGCCGCGAGAACACCACCCGCCACGGACAATCTTGCGAGCTTAGGCTGCCGCCTCGAACTTGCGTCGATCCGCTCCGACACGGATCAGGACGATCTTCCCAAAGGGACAGCCGGATAACACAGCCGAAGATGTGACCGTGTTGCTCTCAGTAGTGAAGAGTGCCCATCGGCAGCCAGCATCTGTTTCCTACAGTAGGACATCGGACATATTGTGGATCCGCGTCGGATGAGGAGGCATTCGACACGATCGCACGATGTCTATTTGCTGACACGGAGATTGGAGAGTGAATCCCCGATCTGCTTGAAGGCCGACTGAAGCGCGGCCGTAGTCGGCGAGTTGAAGAAGAAGGCGTTCTGGCTGGCGCAGTTGCGCAGGAGGTCCTGGGTGGCTTCGCTGGGCCCATTGAAGGCGATCGTGTAAATGATGATGCCGGAGTTCTTCATCGCCGTGCAGACCGAGGTCAGACGGTTGTCGAGTTCCGTCTCCGCGGCCGTCTCGTTGCTCGTCCCAAGTTTCTTGTCGGCCAGCCAGCCATAAGCGCTGTAGACGTCTGCCGACATCGTGTTCTCGCCGTCCGTCATGATGACTGCCGCCTTGTTCATGTTCTTTGTGTAGTAGTCGAGAGGCAGATTGTAGGTCGACATGTCGCCGCCCCAGAGACCACGCCATTTGGGAGACAGCATCCGCCAACCCCACACGGCCCCGAAGTTGATGTGGGTGTTGCCCACCGCCTTCATCGCCGCGATGGCGGCAACCACCGTTGCTTTCTTGGGCGTCAGGCGCGTCACTTGGGCCGGGCAGTTCTTGTTGGGGCCGAGGGACGTGGTGAGAGTCTTGACGTATGTTTTTTTGCCATTCTGGTCGACGCTGATCCAGTTGTTATCCGTGCCGTCTCGCCAATAGTAGGGCGTGATTGGCTTGCTGGAGGGAATCGCATCAGAAATGTCGTCGGCCTTTACGGCCTGCGCCTCGACGCAGCCACCCCATGAGCCACCCGTTGATGTCGATCCCCAATCGAGCGCGGCGATGGAGCCGGACTTCATCCAGCTGGTATGGCTCGTCCCGACATTGACCGACTGCGAGAACGGAACGATGCCGACATAGAGGTTTTCGGCAACTTCGTCGTTGCCGTAAAGGATGTTCACCAGTGTGTTGGCCGCGGACTTGAGGCTCGTGAGCGGCGTTCCCTTCATGGAGCCGGTGTTGTCGAGAACAAGTGCCAGTTCAAGGCCGCTGGTCGATCGTTCGATGATACTTTCCGCGCTGGTGCTGATCGTCTGGACGCCGAGGATTTTCATCAACGTCGCGGGAGCGCTGGCCGATGCCTTGACGGTCAGTGTCTTGTTGTCCGAGCTGATGGTCCAGGTCAGGCTGTCGAGCGTCCCGCCAATCTCCCCATTGTTGAAATTGGCGACCGCAAACTTTCGCAGTTCCACGTCGATGGTGGCGGTGTCCAGCTTGGCGACGGTCGAAAGGGCGCCGGCGTCGATGGCGCGCTGAAGGCTCGAATGGAGAAGCATCAGGCGGGCCGCGTCGATGCCGAACCCCGTTGCCCCGATCAGTGCCAGGCTGACGATGCCGACGAAGGGGAGGACGGCACCTTCCTCGGCCTTGCGGAAGCGGGAGATCATGGACATCAACGACATTGGATCATCCTTTCCTTGTGGACTAGCAACCGGGCGCGCTCGTGAGGCTGCCGAGACGGGGGCGGAAGACCGCCGTCTTGTAGAGCTGCGTCTCGACCGGCGTAAAATTGGAAAATAGCGGGGTGTAGCGATAGAAGACCTCGGCGACGATCACATTGTCGGTCGCATCGAGGGTGAGGTTGCCCGGAAGTGTGGCGGCCTTGGTAACGATCCCGATCTTGCTCGTCTGGGCGTCAGCGCCGCCCTTGCACTGCCAGGCAACGACCGGTGCCGCGCCGCCCGTGCGGGAAACCGACGTCAGGATCACGTAGCCGTTCTCCTTGAAGTCTTCGTTTCCCATGACCTCGGACGACACCGAAAAGATCGAAGTGATGTCCGACGACGTGATCGCTTCGTAGCGCGCAACCGCATCCGCTACCGTCGATGCCATCTGCGCTGTCTGGAAGTGCGAGCGGGCATAGAGGCTGACTTCGCTGCCGCCGCAGAGAAGGAGCAGCAGCACGGGCGTGATGATCGCCATTTCGATACCTGCGACGCCTTCGTCGTTTGCCGCCAGCCGACGGGCTATGGAAGAGAGGACGCGCAAGGGCTTGGAGATCAGGTCAGTACGGCTCATTCTGCACCACCGCTGTTGCCGTCAGTTCGACGGTGCCGTCGTTGCCAACAAGCTGCTTGAGGACGGGAGTGTGGAAGGTCCATGGGTAGGTTACGGTGTAGAGGACGACTTGTGCCGTACCGCCGTAGCCGTTCGCCCCCTGGTCGATGTCGTAGACACCGTTCCCATTGACGTCGGTGAAGTTTTCTCCATCGTCGCGAACGCCGTTGCCGTTCTTGTCTGTGAATGGCTCGGGCTTTTTGAGAGCATCGAAGCCCTTATAGGACAGGCTGGTGATGACGAGCTTGTCGGCATCCATGAATACGCCCGCCTGGTTGCGAATTTTCGCCTTTACGGTCGCATCCTGTGTCGAGTTTTCCGACACAAACCCCGTTCGGCCGGTCCTCGCTGCGTCATAGGTAGCGTTTTTGAGAACAATGTCGGCAGCAAAGGCAATACCGGACTCGGCAATAGCGAATGTCAGGAAAATAAGAACGGGAGCGATGATTGCGAATTCGACTGCGGTCGCTCCGTCCACCGAGGTGCGGAAGCGCGTCAATACAAGTCCCCTCACGAAACACCCCACTCGCATCCATTCCGCGATCTTTTGGGTGTTCTAGCGCCGAAACATTCATAGGAATGTAACGCGATAGATAAAATTCTATGCAACTGTGCCTTTTATCAGCAATTAGCGACATGCCGGCCGAACTGAAGGCGTCTGAGTATGGCGATCGGTTTCACGGGAGAACCTCCCATGAAAATCCAAGCTCGTGCCCGGTATGTCCCCCGAGGTATCCACAACGACCTCAAGCAGCGGGGTCGTGGGGCTCTCGGCCATGCGCGTCCTTTGAGGCGCCTGGGCGTTTCATCCCTGGACGCCTCCGCTGGCGATCAGCACAGCCCGGGCGGCAGCGAATGAGTCTTGCAGCGCTTTGTGACCTTCGAGCCCGTCAAGGGCATAGCTATTGAGAAACTGGCGCCCGGCAAACAGCTTGCGGTCGACGGCACTCAGTTCGGCCTGATCGCAGGCGGCTTGCCAATGCTCGGCGATGGTCTTGATCTGGTGTTCGATCAGCGCGGCGGATTCCGCCTCTTTCAGGTGATAGTCCGGCGCGGCGGCAAGGCAGGTGGCGAGCGTGCTGGCGCGGCTCTCGCCCTTGATCAGCATGGCCTGCGTCGCTTCGTTGCCGGTGCGGCCTTGCGGGCAGATATCATAGGCCGGTGTCAGGGTCAGCTTCTTGCCATCCCAGAACGCGGCATGGTTGCGGGCATGGGCGTCGGTATTGCCGCACAGCACATTGAAGCAAATCCGCCCGTAGAGCTCCTTGAGGGTCTCCTTGAGATCGGTGAAGCGGTGGCGGATGAGTTCGGCAAGGTCTTCGTAGGAGGCATAGCGGGCCATCATCTCATCCAGGCCCAGCATGGTCAGGGCCGAGACCATGCCGTGGCGTATCCAGCCGTCCTTTTTGTGTGTGCGGTCGAAGCGCTCGATCAATAGGACGTCTTTTTGTGCGGCGCGAGTCATGGAGACTAAGCGGCGTTGAGACCGCAGGCGGTCGCCAGCTTCATCCAGATGAACTCGGCCTTCACGACGCCGTAGGTGTCGTTGGTCGCCGAGAATTTGGCGATGAACTTCTTCGTGTCGTCATCGATCAGAGCCTTGGGACGCGCGCCGCCGATCGAGGTGCCGTGATTGAGGGCCTGGCCGAGCGCCGGGGGAAGAGGGACGCCTCTTTCAATGAGTTCGGCCGCTTCGAGGAGTTCGGAGAGCGAAGCTTGCGCGGCAAGGCGGGGGACATACTCCGTAGGCGATGCCTGAAAATCGAGTGCGCCGATCCTGTCGGAGCCTGACTGTAGCAGAAAGGTCAGTTCGCTGATCTCCGGTACGCCGGCAGCGTCGGGCTTTTTGCCCGTCAGCCTGTTGATGATGACCCGGCGGCCCCAGGCGTCAGGCGAGGCGTCGCGAATACAGCTTGCCATCGACAGGCCGGTGATCGGGGCGATCGTGCCCTCCTGAAGCGGTAGTTGGCATTGGGGCCGGCCTCTAGTCAAATTCTGTTCATTTGATTGGTCATAAAGGCGGTTCGCGACCAGAATTTTGTACATGATAGGCGCCGAACATTGTCGGCCGATGGACTTCATGGCCGACCGGGCACGGCTAACCCTCGAGATGTCCGAGGACATGTTCATTGCAGCAGCAAAAAAGAAACGACGAGAAAATTGTCAGTCGCCAGTTTGCGGCAACTGGGTGGCTAGAGCATCTGCAACAGCTGTCGTTGCACTAGGCTTGTAGGGATAGTGCTCCCAGCACCACCATTGCGTCTCAATCGACTTCGATGAAGCATGGCCAAAACCGCCCCACGTCTCGCAGCCAGCAACGGAACACCAATGGTTCACGTGAATGGTTGCTGCTGCCGCGCTGCTGCGTCCGTCGATACTCACGGCGCGCCGATCCCAACAATGCGCAATGTCCAACCAGCCTTTGGCGGTGAAATACCGATGGCTTGCGCTCTTCTGTCTGCCTCCCTCATTGCCATGGCCTTTGCAGTGGCCTGGTTCGCGGCCCAGACGGTGACCCTCATTTTACCGGCAGTGAACGTGAAGCGGCGAACCTTCTTTCTCCGTCCGGCAGCAAAGCCAGCTTTGAAACCACGCAGGAGTTCATCCATATTGTGAAGCGCTTTAAAATCGCTGGATTGCGCCGACCACCAGTCGTTAAAGGCTGTTTCCGTTTCCGTGGTCCGTTTTTCAACGCGCATTAGCATGGGAAACTCCGTCGCCGCGACGACGCTCTCGTGGAGAATGCAGTCGAACGGTCAGGTTGATTAGGTGTGTTCACAGTTTGTTCTCTTGTTAAGTCTTAGTCAAGTTCGGTCTTTCTCTCGATCAAGAGCGCCCGGCACTTTGAACTCATTCGGTCTGGTTGGTCGGATCAGGGTGTATCCGGCCCGACAACGGCACCGGCGTGACCGGCGCCCGTAACACTGACAGTCAAGGTGGCAAACGCGATCTCACCATCGGTAATGTAATGGTTGACCTTTCCGGTGTTCAAACGAGAGCCGGATTGGTGCCGCGCGACCTCCCCGATTACTTGCTTTGCCCTCAGTTCATTGACTATGTAGTCGCGCTCGGCGTTCGTATCGGCATCGGTCTTATGTGTGACCTGGAATGTCAGCCAAGTCAGAGAAAGCCCGGTATCTTTGGTGCCCGCCCCAACCCACAGAACGCGCTCGTCGGGCGATGGCCTGTCGGTATTCAACCAGAAGCTCGCCGTGCTCATGTCGTCCTCGGAATGGGCAAGACTAAGGGCCCAGAAACGGATGTGATGGCGCTTGCGGGGGCTATCGTCGATGGGCTCCTGGAATCCTATGTCCTGCCGTCTTCCAAAGAGATAGAAGGTGCTGAAAGGTGCGGTGGGATAGGCAGAGTTCATCAGGAAAGCGCGTATCATTCGCAACGTGCTTGCGATCCCCAAATGGTCGGCCGTAGTCCAGCCCGCCGTTGCAAAGGCCTCGCGTAGTTGTTGAAGATTGCCGATGAGGGCGAAATTTATAGGATCGCCGGGCAGGCCATCCGCCGTGATCGTGTATCTGGGGATCAGCCCCCGATGAAGAACCTTCAGTGACAATCGGACCACGTTCGGAAGAATGACGTAAGCAGCCAGGCCATATGTGAGGCACACCGCAACGAGCCATGGAAACCTGTTGTCCGCAGTATCGAAAACAACGAAGACGATCAGCCAAACGCTGAGTACACCCAGACAGAAAACCAGAAACCTCCGGAAAAGGCGCGTCAGCAATCTCAAGACACGGGCTCCTCGTCTGGCGTCTGATGGGCTGGCAGTCGCCCTCGCTGTTCGTCGCGGGGATTTTAGCACCTGAGAGTGTGCAAATGATAGCATCGCCGTCGCTCATTGTGGGCAATATCGAGCGGGCGGCATGGTGGTATCAGAGGCGAAGCGGCCGAAGGCACCGAGGACGAGAACGCGAGGCTGAAGACGCTGCTCTCCGAACAGATGTTGGATGCAGCGCACTCCGCGAGCTTCTCGCAAAAAATGTATGGCCGCCTCGTCGGTGCGAGGGGCCGCGACATCGCAAAACGACGATTCCAGTTGCGTAAATGTATCCGGCCTCTCCCGAGAGGGCTGCTGTTGCAGCCAGGCCATGATGAGATCCGCGCACGCCGTTCCCATTTATGTATGGTCCGTCAAACCTCAGGAGCTGTTACCTTGGCCCTCGGTTTCGGGATGGGCTGTTGTACTTGGCATCCGATAATCAACATAATCGATTATCAGGAGACGAGGGCCCAGCGGATATGGGGTGGCGGCGATTTCGACATGCCCGTTTCCAACGTGCGATTTAAAAAAACCTTGTTCACCACAAAAGGCTTTCGGACGCGGTGCCGTGGTTGGCTTACGCTGGAATCGGTCTGAGATTGCCGTAATGCGCCGCCTCACATCAGCCGCGCCTCTCAGCCGCAGCAGATCTCAGGTTGTCCAACAGAACGGCGAGCAGAAGGATCAATCCACGCACGACATACTGATAAAAGGCTTGGATATTGAGGAGGTTCATCACGTTCTCTGCAATGCCCATAATCAGGACACCGACGATCACTCCGGTCATAGCTGCACGACCACCCGCGAGCGACACGCCACCCAGAACACAGGCCGAAATGACCGACAGTTCCAGCCCGGTTGCAGCATTCGGCTGACCCGATGTGATGCGCGACGCAAGCAGGACACCCGCCACGGCGCAAACGAGTCCCTGCAGCGCAAAGATCCAGATGCGCATTCTGGAGACATTGACACCCGCGAGACGCGACGCTTCCGGGTTGCCACCGATCGCAAGCGTGTTCTTCCCGAAGACCGTCCGGTTCAGTACGAAGCCAAAGATCACGAAGAAGATCGCCATGACCCAGATCGGAGTTGGGATGCCCAAGAACTTCGAGAGTGCCAACTGGTAGAAGCCGGGATCGTTGATACCGACTGCGCGGCCATCGGATGCGATCAGCGCCAAACCGCGAACGATCTGCATCGTCGCCAGCGTGGTGATAAGGGCGTTGATCCGAAACCGGGCGATAACCACACCGTTCACGAGACCAACAGCACCACCACAGAGGAGCGCTGCTATAAGTCCAAGGACGATCGAACCGGTGGCGTTCGAGGCCATGACGGCTATCATCCCCGAGAACGCGACGGTCGATCCGACCGAAAGGTCGAAATCGCGGGATGCAAGGCAAAACATCATGGTGCAGGCGACAATGCCGATGGTGACGACCGACTGCAGAAGCCCAAGCATGTTTCGCTCGGTGAGGAAGTTTGGAACCGTTGCTGCCACGATGGCGAAAGCGATGGCAAAAATAACGACGAGGCCTTGCTCGCCGAGTAGGAGTTTTTTCAAAGACGTCATCGCTACTGGACCTGCTGGTTGGGGAGTTCGCTGGCATTGGCCACATCGGGGAGGGCGGCGGCGAGAATTCGCCGCTCGTCGAAGTCGTCGCGCTCGATATCTGCTGCGACGCGACCCTGGCACATCACGACGATCCGGTCGGTGATGCCCATCACTTCCGGCAATTCGCTTGAGACAACGACTATTGCCATGCCCTGTGCAGCAAGCTCGTAGAGAATTTCATAGATTTCAGACTTCGCACCGACGTCGATACCGCGTGTTGGTTCGTCAATGATCAGAACCTTCACGCCCTGTTCGGACAGCCAGCGTCCAAGGATCACCTTCTGCTGATTGCCGCCGGACAGGTTGACGATGTCCTGCTTCCTGGACGGCGTGCGTACACGCAGCTTGGCAATGAACTGCTCGGCGAGTTCGGCTTCCTTCTTGGGCTGAAGGATCCCGAACGGCGAGAAGTGCCGGCGAGAGGAGATCGCCATGTTCTCTTCGATACTGCGGCCCTGCACAATGCCGTCGAACTTCCGATCCTCCGGGCACAGAACAATTCCCCCGCGAATTGCGTGCGGAGGGCTGTCGGCCACTACCTCTATGCCGTCGACGCTAACCGAGCCTTGCGAGCGTGTGTCCGCGCCATACACGAGGCGCGTCATCTCGCTGCGGCCCGAGCCGATCAGGCCGAAGAACCCGAGAATTTCTCCTTGGCGAACCGAGAAGCGGATTGGTGTGCGGAGCTTGCGGCCTGCAATGTCCTTGACCTCAAGACGGACGTCGCCGAGCTCGCGCGGCCGGTATCCCCAGATGTTGGATATCTCGCGCCCGACCATTTCCGAAATAATCTGCTCGCGGGTAACAGCGGTGATGTCCGCGTGATGTGCTGCAAGCTTGCCGTCACGAAGGACCGTTAGGCTGTCGCAAAGACGGAATATCTCGTCGAGGCGGTGCGATACGTAAAGGATGACCTTGCCCTGAGAGCGTAGGCGTTCGATCAGGGAGAACAGAATTTCGCTCTCCCGCGAGGACAGCGACGACGTCGGCTCATCGAGTGCGATCACGCGAGCATCCGCCATTACGGCTTTCGCGATTTCCACCATCTGGCGTTCGCCGATCGATAGCGAGGCCACCTTGGCACTGGGATCGATCTCAATCCCGATCTCGCTGAGCTTTTCTCGAACGACGTTCGTAAGGCGGCTGCGGTCGATGACCCCGGCCTTCCCGGGAAAGCGCCCCAGCCAGAGATTTTCCGCTACCGTCAGTTCGGGGACGAGCTGCAGTTCCTGGTGAATGACAATAACGCCCGCATCGAAGGCATCACGAACCGAGCGATAGTGCTGGGTCGAGCCATCGATCGAGATTTCGCCGGTATCGGCGGATTGGTCACCGGAGAGAACGCGGATGAGCGTTGACTTGCCAGCTCCGTTTTCGCCCATCAGGCCGTGGACCGCTCCCTTCTTCACAGAGAACGAAACATCGGCGAGCGCCTGCACGCCGGGATATCCCTTGGATATCGCTTTGAATTCGAGAAAGTCCTGCATGACAGCATCCCATAAGAAGGTCCGGCGACAAAAAGCCGCCGGACTGGATTCATCTTAGAAGCTGATCATTCGATACCCAGTTCCTTGCGGACTACCTCGTAGTTGTCCCGCAGCGCGAGCTGGCCAGCCGTCAGGATCAGCTTCTCAGGTTCTTTGCCATTGGCTATCCACTCATACATGTTGAGTGCGGTTTCGTAGCCATGGCGCTTCGGCGAGATGATCACAGTGCCGAAGAAGCCCGTTGCCGTCGGCTTCTTGAACTCGTTGATTGCCGAATCCGCACCGCCGATGCCGACGCCGATCATGCTGTCGGCGGGGATGCCAACCGTTTCGGTGGCGCGAACAGCACCAAGCACGGCTTCGTCATTGAGGCCGACTGCGACCCACTTCTTGATACCAGCGTTCTTGTTGAGCACGACCGTGGCCGCGTTGAGGGCGGCTTCCGTGTCGGTCTTGGCCTGAGGGGCGTCGAAGATGTTGGTTTCCGGGAACCCGGCCGCCTTGAGCACAGAGAGGGCACCGTTCACACGGTCGACGGCAGTCGGAAGCTGGTCGTAGGAGACGCGGATTACGCCCACTTCCTTCACGTCCCAACCACGCTTCTTGACCTCGTCGGCGATCGTCTGGCCAACGGCCTCACCGATCTTGGTCGCCGAGATACCCATGTGAGGCACGTCTTCAAGCGGGCTGCCATCGGCGTTTACCAGGCGGTCGTCGACGGTCATGATCTTGAGGTCATTGGCCGCGGCCTTGGCTACGATGCCTGGTCCAAGCTTGACGTCAGGAGTGCAGATGATGAAGCCCTGAGCACCCTGTGCCCCCAGGTTGTCGATGGCGGACTGAACCTTCTCACCGTCTTCCGCACCGATCTTGACGAGCGTGAAGCCCTTTTCCTTGGCTGCTACGTCGGCGAACTTCCATTCGTCCTGGAACCACGGCTCTTCGGGCTGCTTGACGATGAAGCCAATCTTGACGTCGGCCGCAAAAGCCGAACTTGCGGCCATCAGAGCCACTGTCCCGAACAAAACTGCTGCACGAAAAATGCGCATTTCTCTCTCCCTCCTGGTGGAAACACTATGCCTCCCTGGCATGTAGATGAACTATTTCAATTTATCATACCAGTCAATTGCTATTGTATGAAAAATTGGCTACATGCCTTGGTAGCGGGAGGAATGCCGCGTCGATGTGCCATAGAACCGCGTTTGAGCTGACTTCGACGCGCTGAGGAGAGTACGGATGAAGATTACAAAGCTGACGACATACATGGTCCCGCCGCGCTGGTTGTTTTTGAAGATCGAGACCGACGAGGGCATTGTCGGTTGGGGTGAACCGGTCGTCGAAGGGCGTGCTCTGACCGTCGAGGCGGCAGTGCATGAGCTGGCAGACTACCTCATCGGCAAGGACCCGTTCCTGATCGAGGACCACTGGACGGTGATGTACCGCGGCGGCTTCTATCGCGGCGGAGCCATCCACATGTCGGCGCTTGCGGGAATCGATCAGGCGCTCTGGGACATCAAGGGCAAGGCGCTGGGGCAGCCGATCCATTCGCTGCTCGGCGGCCAGGTACGCGATAAGATCAAGGTCTACTCCTGGATTGGTGGGGACCGCCCGGCAGATGTTGCAGCAAATGCCAGGGACGTCGTCGCTCGCGGGTTCAAAGCGATCAAGCTCAATGGCTGCGAAGAGATGCAGATCGTCGATACGAACGAGAAAATCGACAAGGCTGTCCAGACAATCGCGACAATCCGGGAAGCAATCGGCCCGCACGTCGGAATCGGTGTGGATTTCCATGGTCGCGTTCACAAGCCGATGGCGAAGGTTCTTGCCAAGGAACTGGAACCCTACAAGCTTATGTTTATTGAAGAGCCCGTGCTCTCCGAGCATCGCGAGACGCTGAAGGAAATCGCCAACCATTGCTCGACCCCGATCGCGCTTGGGGAACGTCTCTATTCGCGCTGGGACTTCAAGTCCGTGCTGGCGGACGGGTATGTCGATATCATACAGCCGGACCTCAGCCACGCTGGCGGTATCACAGAGTGTAGAAAGATCGCCGCGATGGCAGAAGCCTATGATGTCGCCGTCGCGCCGCATTGCCCCCTCGGTCCGATCGCTCTTGCTGCCTGCCTCCAGGTCGATGCTGTCAGCTACAACGCCTTCATCCAGGAGCAGAGTCTGGGTATCCATTACAACACGGGCAACGATATCCTGGACTACATCTCCAACAAGGAGGTGTTCCATTATGCCGACGGTTTCGTCAGCATTCCGCAAGGCCCAGGTTTGGGTGTCGAGGTGAACGAGGAGTACGTGATCGAGCGTGCCAAGGAAGGTCACCGCTGGCGCAATCCGATCTGGCGTCACGAAGACGGCAGCTTTGCCGAGTGGTGATGGTGCGAACCTCTCAAGCCCAGCTGAGGACACTTCTCGATCGACGGTTATGGATCAGAGGGCAGAGGGCTAAGCTGTGACACTCGTGGATATCGGCTCAGGATCACTTTCGCTTCGGGTAAGCACCCATGGGGGATCGATCCTTGGCCTGTGGAAGCAGGGCGACGGCCGGAAAGTGCCGCTGCTCAGACCTGCACCCAAAGTCGATGCAGGCGCGCCCGAAGCGTCCTGCTTTCCGCTTGTCCCCTTCGGTAATCGCGTTAGGGGCAACAGGTTTGTCTTCGACGGAGCTGTGTTTACCCTTAGCCCGAATACCGAATGGGACCCTCACTACCTCCACGGAGACGGTTGGCTAGCTGACTGGCACTTCGGCGGGCAGACCGACAGGTCGATCGAGATGAGCTTCGAGCACAGGGGCGGGCACACGCCCTATGAGTATCTGGCGAGCCAGTGCTTTACGATCGACGACGACAGCCTGACAATCGCGATGACGGTCGAAAATCGCTGTCGTCAAAGAATGCCATTCGGTCTCGGCTGGCATCCATATTTTCCGCTGACGCCCCAGACCACACTTGAGGCCCGCGCCGAGGCATTCTGGACGGAGGTCGAGGGATGGCTGCCGGGAGAGCGGACGAGCATACCAGCGGATCTGGACTTCAGCCGAGCCATCGGTCTGCCTCATCGATGGGTCAACAACGGATTTGAGAACTGGAGCGGCCACGCGAGAATCTCGTGGCCCGAGCATGGCGTCGCTCTCAGTATGGAGGCTGATCCGATACTTCGACACGCTATCCTTTTCCTGTCGGACACGACCTTTGATCCCGGGTTCAAGCGGGATTATTTCTGCTTCGAACCCATGTCTCACCTGGCGAACGGTCACAATTTCCCGGGCCTTGGTGGGCTTAGGGTTCTCGCACCGGGCGAGTCGCTTATGGGAGGTTTCCGATTGCGGGTCGAGACAAGCTGACGGATGGCATACGGTACTGGCATACAACGATTGCCGCACATCAGGTGTGAACCGGATGGCGGCATCACAGGAAAGTCGGAGGGGTAAGCATTTATGTCGAAGCGGCTGTCAGGCAAGCGCATCATGATAACGGGCGCAGCACAGGGCATTGGCCTTGCCATTGCCAAAGGATTTGTCCGGGAAGACGCAAGCCTGCTTCTCATCGACCGCGACGAGGCTCTCCTGAACGCCGAGGCATTGAAGCTGCGAGAAGAGGGCTATCGAGTGATAGCACACGCGGTGGACATCACGGATGCCGCCGCGATCAGACAGGCTGTCAGCCAAGCTTCCGACGATTTTGGCCAGATAAACGCATTGGTGAACAATGCCGGGGTCAATGTTTTCTCGGAACCGCTTGAAACGACAGACGACGAATGGAACCGTTGCTTCGACATCAATCTGAAAGGGGCGTGGAACTGCTCGAAGGCGGTTTTACCCGGGCTGATCGAGCAGGGGGGTGGGGTGATCCTCAACATCGCATCCACCCATGCCTTCACGATCATTCCACATACGTTTCCATACCCCCTGGCCAAGCACGCGCTTCTCGGCATGACGAAGTCGCTGGGACTGGAATATGCGGCGAAGAACGTTCGCGTGAATGCGCTGGCTCCTGGCTATGTCGCCACGCAGAAGGTTATCGACTACTGGAATAGCTTTCCTGATCCGGAGGCTGCGAAGGCCGAGACCATGAAGCTTCATCCCGGCGGAAGAATTGCATCTCCTGAAGAGATTGCAATGGCGGCGGTTTTTATGATCTCCGACGAGTGCCCGTTCATGAACGCTACCTGCCTGACCGTAGATGGGGGCTTGAGTGTCCAGCAGCATCCGGCGTGAGTCCCCGCAGTCAGGCTTGTCCGATGAATTTATATCGCTGGCCTAACTAGCTTGTTTCCCGACTCCGCGATCTGATAGAAAAGTGGCGTCAAAGAGTGAGGAGAATCGTGATGCGCTCCGCGCAAAACATCGGAGAAACGAGCGCTTCTGGAGGCCAGCGCCCCCGGGTGATGCCCGATGTGACAAGAGCGCTAGCCGAGGAAGTTTTGTCGGGAAAATACGCTCCCGGCACTGCACTTCCCACTGAAAACGAATTGGGGACTGCGTACGGAGTCAGTCGTACGGTCATAAGAGAGGCGATCAAGGTTCTCGCCGCTAAGGGTCTGGTGGTGACGCGGCCCCGGGTGGGTACGGTCGTTTCTGACCCGGACAATTGGAGCCTGCTGGATCCTCAGGTGATCAGCTGGCACGGACCAGGGCTCTTCGATTCTAACCTCCTTGGCGCAGTCCTGGAAACCCGGCGTGTGCTTGAGCCGCTCGCCGCCAGTCTGGCCGCCGAGCGGGCGACCCTCCGCGAGATCGCTGACCTGGATGGCGCTTGGCAACTCATGAAAGAAGCCAGCGAGGACGTCGAGAAGTTCTCAGCTGCCGATGTCGAGTTTCACCGTATTCTCTATCGAGCCAGCCACAATCCCGTTCTGAGGCAGATCAGCAGCCTGATCGATGCAGCCCTTACGTACTCGTTCGAGACCTCCAACAAGACCGTCTTCAATCGTGACGATGCCGTTCGGTGTCATCACGCCGTGGTGGAAGCGTTGCGCATGCGCGATGTCGATGGTGCCGGGGCGGCTGCGAGCAAGCTCATAGAACAGGCAGCCCACGATATCGATCTTGCCGGACGCAAGGCCAAGGATTCAAAGGGCGAGGACTAGCATCTGGCTCACGACTCGTCGCGAGCGGCGGCGCATCGAGGAGGTCCAATCGGGAAGCCCGCTCGTGTGTCGTCGGGGCATCGCAAACGACTTCCGATTGTTGTTGGCATCGAAGCGTGAATGAGCTTAAGATTCAACGCATTAGTGGCGGTATCCGCTGTAGAGCGCGAGGTGTGCATGTTCGGCTTTGTTCGGCTTCTCTAAGAGAAGGAACATGCTCGGTTTTCACCCGAAGTCGAGCTGCGTCTGACTGAGGTGGAGAAATTCCGTTTCCACTACAGAAGTCACGGCGCTTCGAACAATAACGGAAACGCCCCCAGTTCACCCCGATATCCAACCTGGACCGGAGCTACTTGGTGGCCGCGATCACTTCGCTCGAACGTGGTACTTGCTCCAGCCGATCCTCATGTTCACTCCTGGGGGACGAGTTTTAACCTGTCCCCTCGGAGAAATAATGGCCAATCAAGTCCATGGGATCAGCCTTGAGTGTCCTGCAGACGGCGATAAACATGCCGATGGAGAGCCGTTTACGGTCTCGCGGCCGTCGTCAATGGCATCCCCGGCGCATTCAGCCATGTCGTCGGCAAAGTTAGCGGGCCAGTAGTTGTAACCCACACCCATAATGGCTCAGCCTGCACGGTCGCCTATCCGCTTGCTTCTCGCCTTGCCCGCGACATCGCAAGCTCGCTCGGCGGAGCTGATGGTAAATTCGGTGCGATGGCGGCAAATGGGCCGCAGCTACTCCTGAAGGCAAGATCGTTCAACACGACCACCTAGCTGTGAGCGTTACCACGGGAAAGATCAATTCGGTGCTTGCCGACAAGTTCATCAGTCAGCACAACGATGTCGTCAATGCGAATTGCGGGCAATTGCTAAAGCTAAAGCGCGTCGCCCGTTTTTTGATTCAGGTTCTCGAATCGGCCGATTTGTGATTCCTTCGTAGCTGGAAGGAGACCGGTCATGGGCAAATCACATCCGATCGAGTTGCGTTCCCGTGTTGTTGCGTTCGTTGAAGAGGGTAACACCC